>JACMMY010000130.1 GCA_014378805.1 Moraxellaceae bacterium | reverse complement strand
TTTTGCAAAATTTAATTTATTCATCATGTTAATTATTCCAATAGGTTCCTGAACAAAGGCAAGATGGATTCTAACTCATCTGATATTTCAATCAACCATACTTACGTTTCACCACCGTCATCAACCAAGCGATGATTGCCCCAAGCGTTGCAACCGCCATATCTTTATGAGCATCCCACACATCACCTTGTTGACCATTATAGTTTTCAGCGTCTTTAGGATCCATGCCAGCAGCAACAAGCCATTCAATTAATTCATAAAACATACTCGATGCCATCACGAATTGAATGACTAAAAGAGCAGTTTGCCCACGACGTGCATTCGGCAACCATACTGAGAACACGTCGAAAATGATTTTATAGAGTAATAACCCATAGGAAATATGCACCAAACGGTCATACATATTACGCGACCAGCCGTAATGCGCATTCAAATCAAACTGAAATAACTGCTTCGACCACTCATTATAAGGAACGTATGAATACAAATAATGCGCGCCAAGCACATGAATCAATAAAAAAATAATGGAAAGCGCAAAACCAGAACGACTGACAAATCTTTTAAAAGTGAGCCAAAGAATCAAACCGATCCCGATCAGCGTGCCTAATTGATGTAATAAATAGGAAGGAATTTCCAGTGGGTGAATACTCGCGATGACACAAGCAAAAATGAGCAATCCTAACCAACGCCAATGAAACGCATCGGGTTGGCTAAACATAGTGCTCGTTTTTTTGGGGAAACGTATAACGCTCGGCATGACTTAATCCTTGTCGAATGATATAGACATCATTTATTTGATGATGAATATTGGGTTGCTTATACAAGGTTTATTTAAATTCATCATTATCTTAGCCATTTGCAGGCAAAACCACAAATGCGCCTTCTAAGTGTCCAACCTGTTGACCACCACACTCAAGGACAGCATGAACGGAAAGGCGCGCCATTCGATTTCTCTCTAACGCGCTCACCAGTTTCGACCATGCATGCTCGTCTATATCTTGGGCGGTTGCTGTAAATCCCGCTGAAATAGGTTTTTCGTAAGTCATCGTGTTCTTATGAATGACGATATGTCCCGATAATCCTTGTAGCTTCATCTTCGTAAATACCAAACACCATGCGGCAAGAATTGCAGCAGTGGATGCGCTGCCACCAAAAATATTATTCATATGGTTGATGTTGGGTGCTAAAGGCACAAATACAATCACCTTGTCACTTGATGCTTCTCGTACTTCAACGCCCATTGCTTTGGTCAGCGGAATGCTCGTGTGAACATATTGCTCTAAATACTGAATATCCATAAGACGTGCGTGATCCTCGGGTTTTCGCTGCATAAAAAAGGCGCAATCTTTGTATTAATAAGATACTTAAATAAAAAGATGTGATGAGCTTAATTGTTTTGCATAGCGAGACTGTGTTCTGAAAAAAATCGGAATGGCTCTACTTTTACCTTGAATGAATCAGGCTTCGCATCGAATGATTTTTGCAGGAGTGATTCAAGGTTGTAATGGCATATTCCATCATTCATCAAAAAGGCGCTCTATCCAAGTTGAATAGAGCGCCTGAGTCAAAGATCTTCGATTGTCATTAAACGCGAATTTGACCGTCGCCTAATACAATCCATTTTTGAGGGGTTAAACCTTCCAAACCGACAGGGCCGCGTGCATGGATTTTATCAGTAGAAATACCGATTTCCGCACCTAAACCATATTCAAAACCATCCGCAAAACGACTGGATGCGTTGACCATGACTGAGCTGGAGTCGACTTCATTGAGGAAGCGACGTGCTTTGGCATAGTTTTCAGTCAGAATCACATCGGTATGATGAGAGCCGTAATGATTGATATGCGCCATCGCTTCGTCTAAACCATCCACGACTTTAATCGCTAAGATTGGAGCGAGGTATTCCTCATGCCAATCTTGTTCAGTCGCAGGAATTGCATCACTCAAAATACTGCATGTGGTTGCATCACCGCGTAACTCGACACCTTTTTCACGATAAAGCGCTGCAATTTGTGGTAAAAATTCTGCGGCAATCGGTGCGTCAACCAGTAATGTTTCCATGGCATTACATACGCCATAACGATGCGTTTTTGAATTCAAGCAAATTGGCAATGCTTTGACCAAATCCGCTTGACGCTCGACAAACACATGGCAATTGCCATCTAAATGTTTAATGACAGGCACACGCGCTTCACGGCTAATGCGTTCGATTAAGCCTTTGCCGCCACGTGGAATAATCACATCGACGTATTCACTCATGGTCACCAAAATACCGACGGCTGCGCGGTCAGGTGTATTGATCACTTGCACGCTGGCTTCAGGTAAATTGGCAGCTTTTAAACCTGCTTGGATGCTTTTTGCAATCGCTTGATTGGAATGAAATGCTTCCGAACCACCACGCAGAATAATGGCATTGCCTGATTTCAATGCGAGTGATGCAGCTTCCAAAGTGACATTTGGACGTGATTCATAAATCATGCCGACGACACCGAGCGGCACGCGCATTTTACCGAGTTGAATCCCCGATGGGCGATAAGTCAGATCGGTAATCGCGCCAATCGGATCAGCTAATGAAGTCACGTCGCGCAAACCTTCGAGCATGCCATTAAAGCGAGCCGGAGTGAGTTCGAGGCGATCCAAGAGCGCTGCGTCGAGATTGTTAGTGCGACCATTTTCCATATCAATGGCATTGGCGGCTAAAACAACGTCTTGTTGATTTTTGAGTTCTTGGTAAATCGCATCCAGCGCTGCATTTTTTTGCTGAGTGGTCGCACCTGCAAGAACACGTGATGCGGCGCGCGCCTGCAATCCAAGCGTCGTCATCATCTGTTCGATGGAGTGATCCGTTTGCGCAGTGTGCGACTGATTAACGACCTGATTCATGGCAGACACCGCGATGAGAAAAATAGATAGGGAATTATAACAATTTTCTGCTACGAACAGGGTATGTTTGAGATGTAGATTAATATGATGCTTGATTCAATAGTTTGTGGTTGTTAACGTTGGACAAGGTTTGATTGATGAGGTACAGTTTTAATCAGCTGAAGTATGCGTTCAGCTCATATTTTAGTTGTGATTAATGTGCTATGATTTTATGAGGTTGGTAGAACCATAGACAAATGGATTGTCTTTGAATGGCAAATATGGAGTGCACGGCGATGAGTGCTGTCAGAAGTATATTTTTGCAGAATGAATCTAAACAATTACAAGGAATTCAGCATTTCATGGATGATGTTGTGCAAAATAATGACCCGTTGCGTAATGATAAGTTTCCATTTTTCGATACCTATACCCGTGGTGCTTTAAAAGAAATTCCTCGTGTCCATTGGATTAACGGCTGGAAAGTTGAATTTCTCGCCTTTGCCGATGAGCGTACGCGTCATTTGCCGCCTGTTGTGATTTTGGGTGGTGCATTTCAAAATTTCAATTCTTATAAATATTGTGTAGAGCCGCTTCTCGAAGCAGGTTCGGTTGTCCTCGTTGATTTACCGTCGCTGGGGAGTAACGATCAAGTTGTTAACGCTTTAACAGGCGAATTGGCATTAGATTTAGATATTAATCATCTGGCATCGATATTAGGTCAATGGGCTGACGAAGTTCATTTGAATAAACTATCGATGATGGGCATGTCGTTGGGTTCAGTGATTGCGGCTAACTTCGCGGCACAGAATCCAGACAAGATGGAACGTTTGGTGCTGATGGGTGTCATGCAGAAAACGCGCAAAAGCTGGCAAATGCTGATGGAAGAAGCGCTGCATCTACTGAATGAAAACCGTATGGTTGAGTTTGGTCAAGCGATGATTTTGTATTTAGTGAATCATGCACGTTTGAAAGAAACTCGGATGTCACCGACTGCGCGTAAATTGTTTTTCCAGCAGATGGCTGATTTTGGTGAAAACGAACGCATGCGTTATGTCATCAATTCAAGTCGGCTGCTTCGCATCAAGCACGTTCCGAGTCCAACGTGTGACACCTTGGTGGCGACAGGGCAGTATGATGGTTTTACCTTGCCGCATGAAAATGCAGATTTTGCACTCAGTTGCCCGAAGATGCAGTTTGCACTCATTAAAAATGCAGATCATGTACCGCAATTGCAAAAACGCCGTGAAACGCTGGAGTTATTTACCACATTCTTGCGCGGTCAGCCGATTGATGCGCTGCCCGGCATTGAGCCGATGAGTCGTGAAGCACTAGAAAAAATGAATCGGCGCGGGGAAGTGCGTCAGGCTTTGGTCAATCCTGTGTGCCAGATGACACATCGTACTGATCCAGATTTTAAAATGACTGTCAGCGTCGTTGATATCACTTATTTTGGTGTATTGATTGACGCAGGAAGTGCGGAAAACGCAGCAAAATTGATGGCTGAGCCGCGAGATTTGTCGCTGCATTTACCCTTACTGAAGGTCGAAAATGAGATTCAAAGACTGACTTCATTCTCAATCGAATGTTTGATTTTTGAACAAGATGGGACGCGTGTTCGCGCACTACTGAAGCACGGTAGTTTTGAAACTTCTGATCGCTTGACGGCAATGCTTGCCAGTGATGTGGTCGTTCACCCTTAATCTGTTAATGGTGTTGTTCTTGATTCAAACCGATTAAACGCGTGATTCAATGACCCAAACTAAATCGCCAAGATGCTCAGCAGTATCTTGGCTTTTTGCATTTTCAGATGTAGTTTCTTTGTCTGAAGGCTGAAAAACTTGGGATTGATTAAAGCCAGCGGTTTTCATCGCTGCGATTACTTCCGCAGGTGACACAAAGTGAAATGCAAACGCACTACGCGACATGACTTTAAGAATTTTGCTGCTATTCCAGATTAACTTTGCCAAACGTCGAGTGACGGGCTCTGGGTAAAGGTCAGTCAAATACACACCAATCGAAAACTGTTTTAAACCTGCGGCTAAGCGTGTCCATAAGTCATTGAGCATGTCTTTGGTAAAATAATTCACCAAGCCTTCACTGATAATGACCAAAGGTTTTTTCGTGTCAAAACTGTCGAGCAAATGCTGAAATCCTTCACCAAATAAATCAACGGCTTCGATTCTCGGTGCAGGCGTTTCAATCTGAGATAGTGCTTGACGCTTCGCTGCTGCCATTTCAGGTAAGTCAGCTTCTACATAAACGAGATTTGGATATTTCTGGCGGTAACGCCAACCACGTGGTGAGAGTCCTGTGGCGATTTCTAATACTTGAGCATCTGGATGTTCGGCAAGGAAAAGATCTAACTGTCTATCAATTAAACCGTGACGTTGGCGTAAAGTGGTACGCATACTGTCGCCAATAATATTTTCTGCCCAGCGTTCTAGCGGGCTGACCAGTTTTGCTAACCAACGACCTTTATTGCTGGCTAATGCGGCATTTGAAATGCCCTCTTGAAACCAGATGTAGCCGGTGTAGTGCGCCGTAAATGAAATATGGCGATGCGGTGAATCGGCGGTTGCTGGAGTGTTGTTTTGCATAGAGTCTTCTGACACGTGAATCGCCTTCCTTGGGTTGATGTCGCACTTTTTAAGTTTACCAAAATTACTCAAGATCAAATGCAAATCCCTCCTAACCTCCCTTTTAAAAGGGAGGAACTTATCACCCTCCTTAGAAAAAGGATGAACGAGGAACAGTAGCGCACCGCGCTGCCCGAGTGCAAGACGGAGCGACAGCGAAGTGCAGATGAGGATTTACTTTTGACGTTGCAAAAATCCTTATGCTGAAAAACGCGCGCGTAATGCGGTTGCTTGTTGTTGAGCCATTTCCCATTCGCCATCCAGTGCAATATGGCCTTGGTAGATTTTAAGTTGACCCAGTTTACCACGCATTTTTTCGAGACGGGCTTGATTTGGCATTGGCGTGGAAGTGAGAGCTTGCAGGGCATCCAGTGCAGCGGCACGATCATTACAAACCAAGCCCATGTCACAGCCTGCATTCAATGCCGCCAGAATACGGACACCTGCACCGCCAACGACACAAGCCGCTTGCATGCTGAGGTCATCAGAAAACAATACGCCCTCAAACTCCATTTCGCCGCGCACAATATCTTGTAGCCAATGCTTCGAGAATCCTGCTGGATTCGGATCAACTTTTGGATAGATCACATGCGCTGGCATGAGTGCATCAAGCTGATCTTTCACCTCAAAGAACACGGTCATGTCTTGTTCACGTATTTCTGCAAGCGTGCGATGATCAATCGGCGCCGCCACATGCGAATCGGCTTCTACTGAACCATGACCGGGGAAATGCTTGCCTGTGGTCGCCATCCCTGCGCGGTGCATGCCTTGCATGAAGGCGCGCGACAGTTGGGTGACAATATTACCTTGTGCATGGAAACCACGATCACCGATAACGTTGCTAATGCCATTCACATCCAATACTGGCGCAAAACTAAAATCGATACCAACCGCGAGGACTTCGCTTGCCATCAGCCAACCTGAAGTTGCTGCGGCTGCTAAGGCTTCATCAGGATCAATGTCATAGAGTTGACCTAACATGCCCATCGCAGGAAGCCGAGTAAAACCATCACGCAAACGTTGCACACGTCCACCTTCTTGATCGACGGTGATCAGAATGTCAGGTCTTACAGCACGAATACTGTCGGTTAATTCACGAACTTGTTGTGGACTTTCGACGTTGCGACCAAATAGAATTAGGCCACCGACTTGAGGTTCAGTGAGTAGTGCACGGTCTTCTGCATCGAGCGTCAGCCCTGCAATATCTAACATCAGTGAACCGATCATCGCGGGACTTCTCCAAAACAATAAACATAACAAATAATATTAATATAATCGGGTAAGACAATACCCGATTTACCTACAGGTCTGCTACATTCAGCAGGCATAAGTTCGTGGCAAAATTGCATTTTTATGAATTGATGGGTTCATTCGCATTAAAACATGCAGCAGAATCGCATCAAAACCAGTTTGGTTAACTTTCAAGGACTTTGTTAAGAGATATGAAACCTACAAAAACACCGCAAAACGATCGAATAGAGCAAGTAGGAACAGGGCAAGCGTCTTTGAAATCATCCCAAGGACGATTCAAAATAAAAATGCAGTCATTAGCAGGTGCAATTGCTTTTGTAAGCATGAGCGTATTTTTCACTCAAACTTACGCTGAAGTTGCCACCAAAGATGCAACTGCATTACAGCCGACGCGTGAGCAAAGCATTGTTACGCGCCAAATGGCGATGCTTATGGATACCCAGCATTATCTGAACATGCCATTGGATGCAAAAACATCACGTCGCATCTTGGAGATGTATTTCGATAATTTAGATTCGGATCATGCAATTTTCTTGGCATCTGATATTGATGAATTTCGTCAAAAATATGCCGATAATTTAGGCGTGATGATGAAAAAAGGCGATTTGTCGCCAGCATTTGAAATTCAACAACGTTTTACGAAGCGATTAAAGGATTATTACGCCTATTCACTGACTCAGCTCAATCAGCCTCAGAATTTAAAGCGATCCGATAGTATCGATATTGATCGTGAGAAAGCACCATACTTTAATAGCGCAAAAGAGCAAAAAAATTACTGGCAACAACAGCTTGTTTCAGCGCTGATCTCTTTGACGGTTGCAAAGGAAGAAGAAGATGCCAAGCAAGCGGCGTTAAAAGCGAATCCAAAACTAGCCGATGGACAAGATTTAAGCCCGCCAAGCGAGTTAAATCCTGTTGATACGCTCAAAAAACGTTTTAAGCGTAAATTAGAGCAAGTTGATCGTTTGAAGAGTGATCGTATTCTGGAGGGGCTACTCAACGCTGCGCTCGCCACCTACGATCCGCACAGCTTGTATTTTGCACCTGTAGAAGCGATGGAAATGAATCGCCAAACAACCTTGCAGCTTGAAGGGATTGGCGTGTCGATTCGTCCTGAACGTGGCAATGATGATTTTACTCGCGTTGAAACGTTAGTCGATGGCGGTCCTGCCAGTAAGTCTGGCTTAGTAAAATCTGGTGATCGAATCGTCGGTGTTGGGCAAGATAGTCAACCCATGGTGGATGTGGTCGGTTGGCCAGCTGGCGAAATTGTCGGACTGATTCGCGGTAAACGCGGTACTAAAGTCATACTCAAATTACAGGCAAAAGATGCGACTGCACGTGTGGTGACATTGACACGTGATGTGATTCAACAAGAAGATTCTGGCGTTCAAGATCGAGTGATTAATCTCCAGCGAGATGGCAAGACCTATAAAGTCGGTGTGCTTGATATTCCCTCGTTTTATTTAAATTATAAAGCGAGACGAGATGGGCGTAACTATCGTAGCGTCAGTGAAGATACCCAAAAAGCATTGGTTGATTTGAATGCTAAAAAAGTCGATGGACTCGTTGTTGACTTACGCGGTGATCCGGGTGGTTCGCTGGATGAAGTCGCAAAGATGCTCGCTTTTTTTATTAAAAAAGGCCCATTGGTGCAAATTCGTGATGGTAATGGCGCGATCAATGTCTTCAATGACAATGATGGTGGCGCAGAGTTATACAAAGGACCTATGATTGTCCTCGTCAATTTAGCATCCGCATCTGCGAGTGAAATCTTCTCAGCGGCAATTCAAGATTATGAGCGCGGTTTGGTGGTTGGTAGTACGACGACAGGCAAGGGTACAGCGCAAATTCAATTAGATAATCTTGCGTATGGCCAAGCGACATTGACCCAACGTAAGTTTTATCGTGTGACCGGTGGAAGTACCCAAAACAAAGGCGTGGTTCCAGATATTCCATTTGTCGGTATTTATGATGAAGATCTCGGTGAACGCAAAGCCAAAAATCCATTGGTTTGGGATACGATTGCAACAGCACCTTATACGCGTGAAGATCGATTGAAACCGCTGGTTCCACAATTAACCCTAAACTCGAAAGTGCGGCAGGAAACCGATCCTCAGTATATTTATCTGTCTAAAATTAAAGCGATAACGAATGAAAATAAAGATCGCAAAATTTTATCACTGGATATTGATGTCCGTCGTCAACAGGTCGATGCGATTGAGGAAAAGACGCTCGCGGCTGAAAATGAACGCCGACTTGCGACAGGCTTAACGCCATATCCAAATTGGCAATCTTATCAGGCTGCTTTGGATGCGCAATCTGAAGTACGTGCGAAGCTGCCAGAAGGCAAGCGTCCGCCGTTGCCTGAAGAGGAAGCGTTTATTACTGAATCTGCTAATATTTTGCTTGATCAAATCAAAGCGAAAAGCGCGAGCTGACTGCATCGATTGATTGCATGGATTAAAATTTTATTTTGGTAAGACGATAACCTCAGCAGTGCTGGGGTTATTTTTTGGTGATGTGATAAGACTTTGAGGATCAGCTTAAGCGATGAGAAAGCAAATAAGTGCTTAGACTTGGCGTTATTTTTGCTAGTTTAATGATGTAGTGCTTGGCAAACGACCAAGCCTGCCGTAGAGTATATTTTGAACGGGTAAATATGTTCTGATATGACGTATGGGCTCACCTTTCACCAGAGAAATTTCATGTCGAAGTCAGCAAAAGTAGATCAACCCACCTTGTTAAAGTCCGAATATGAAGCGCTCTCCGAGTTTCGGTATCAGTTAAGACGATTTCTACATTTTAGTGAACAAGCGGCAAGATCTGGAGGGCTGACACCATTGCAATATCAATTGTTGCTCCATGTGCAGGGTTTCCCAGGTCGAAACTGGGCGACAGTAGGAGAGCTTGCCGAACGACTACAAATGAAGCCGCATGGCACAGTGGCATTGATTTCTCGTTGTGAGGAAAGTGGCTTAGTGCGTAGAAAAACGGCAACAATAGACCGACGCCAAGTAGAAGTGAGCTTATTACCTGCGGGTGAAAAAATCCTTGAACGATTGGCAGGGCTTCACAAAACAGAATTACGGTCATTAAAAGGCACGTTTCGTGTAGATCAAATCACGAGCTTTAACGATGATGGTTCCGATGTACACTAAGTGAGTTTTTTTGCGCGCTATCTAATACCAAAAAGCCCTGTTCTCTAAATTAAAACAGGGCTTTTGGGTGGAGTGAAATAGCGTGCTTTTGGGCTTACCTTTAGCTCATCTTACTGAGAACATTGAATCATTCTGTGATGTTTTTTTCATGGCTAATAATGCGAAAAGCGTGAGCAATGCAGCAGCCGATAGATAATATCCAACATATTGCAGCCCATAATTACCAGCCAACCACGTCGCGATATACGGCGCGAGTGACGCACCTAAAATACCTGAAAAATTAAACGCAATGGATGCACCGGTATAGCGCACTGCGGTTGGGAATAATTCCGCAAGCGCTGTACCTAAAGGTCCATAAGTTAATCCCATCAGACCTAAGCCAATGGCCAAAAATGCGAGGACTTCAAACGAACTACTTGCGGCAAATAATGGCGCAAAACCCAGACCAAACAACAATATCGCAATCGTGGCTGCAATCAATACTGTGCGCGAACTATAGCGATCTGCGAGTATGGCTGAGATTGGAATTGCTAAACCAAAGAACAAAACGCCGCCCATTTGCAAAATCAAAAATTCTTCGCGGGTGTAATGAAGTGTTGAAGTGCCCCAACTGAGCGTGAAAACCGTCATGAGATAGAACAATACGAAGGTCGCGAGCGCTGCGAATGTGCCTAATAGAATTTGTAGTGAGTATTTAGTGAATACGGTTTTAATCGGTAGTTCGACGCGTTCGTTGTTTTCAATCGCATGCTGAAATGCAGGTGTTTCATGCAGTGTTAAGCGAACATACAAACCAACAAAAACCAATAAACTGCTCGCAATAAACGGAATACGCCAGCCGAATTCAAAGAACTGTTGGTCTGTTAAATAATGTGTCAGCAACAAGAAAATGCCCGTTGAGCATAGAAAACCGATGGGTGCACCGAGTTGTGGGAACATGCCATACCAAGCACGTTTGCCGGCAGGTGCGTTTTCAGTGGCGAGTAGAACAGCGCCGCCCCATTCACCACCTAATCCCAAACCTTGCCCGAAACGACATAGTGCAAGGAGGAGAGGAGCTGCGACACCAATGCTGGCATAAGTCGGTAATAAACCAATTAAAACAGTCGATAAGCCCATAGTCAGGAGCGCCGCAACCAGTGTTGCTTTACGTCCAATACGATCTCCGAAATGACCAAATAATGCCGAACCGATTGGACGCGCAAAGAACGCCAAAGCAAAGGTTGCCAACGATTGCAATACTGCTGTTGTCGGGTCAGCCATAGGGAAGAATAGTTTTGGAAAGACCAATACCGCTGCCGTGGCATAGATATAAAAGTCGAAAAACTCAATCGTTGTACCAATTAAACTGGCAAATAAGACTTGTGCAGGTGAATTGGCAGGTTTGGACGCACTTATTGTTTGGCTCATACAAAGGTGGCTCAAAGAGGGGTAAGGATTAGAATGACGTGCAGTCTAGTGTATTTAGCGGAGATTGTTAACGCTGATTTCTAGCTGAACTTAGCGTGTCTTTACCCCGAGTATGTGGCTGAGTTCACCGACCGTGCTGACGAGTGCATGTGGATCGCATTCAGTGAGCAGTGCCTCAGAATGCGCGCCCCACAATACACCAATGCGAGGCATGTTAATTGCCTGCGCCATTTGTAGGTCAAAGGTGGTATCGCCGATCATTACTGCATCTGCTGCATCAATCCCTGTGATTTCCAAAATCTGTTGCAGCATCAATGGATCTGGCTTGGAGTTCGCTTCATCAGCGCTACGCGTAATCGTGAAATAATCGCCCAGTCCACTTTGTGCCAGCACGCGGTCTAAACCGTTGCGGTTTTTACCTGTAGCGACTGCCAACTGCACTCCCTGATCACGTAATGCATCAAACATTGCAGGAAATCCTGCAAACACAGGTGCTGCATCAGGATGTGCATGATAATGCTCCGCATAAACACGACGCATCTCATCGATATGATTAGTGTGATTGGGGAATAGTTGCTGCATTGCCACTGGCAGCGCTAAGCCAATAATATGCTGCGCCGCTGCCGCTTCCAGCTCCACATCAAAATGCCGCCCAACTGCCAATAGACTGGTGACAATTTGGCTAACAGAATCCATGACTGTGCCATCCCAATCAAAGATGGCTAGTTTAAGGGTGGAGAGAGGGGAGTGACTTACCCTATTCATCGGTGTAATTTTTCCGTAGGCTGGGGTTCTACCCCAGCGCTTTTTGATAATCTAACAGAGGAGCTGGGGCAAGCCCCAGCCTACAACTCAACTCGGTTCTAATTAAGCACCACGACCTTTCACTTCCTTACGCAATTTTTCAATCAACGCGACAAAGTCATCAGGTTGTGCCGTTTCAAATACAGGATAACCTGGCACAGTTAAACGCAGCGCATGCAAACATAAACGGCGCGCTTCAGCACCTTGGTATGCACGTTCATGACCGTATTTATCATCGCCCACAAGTGGATGATTGATCGATAAACCATGCACACGAATTTGATGCGTGCGTCCAGTTAACGGACTTGCTTCAACCAAGGTTGCATGCGCAAAACGTTCTACCACGACAAAGTCAGTTTGGCTTTCTTTACCATCCGCGGCGACACGAACACGGCGTTCACCACTTGGTAATTCAAATTTACCTAATGGCACATCAACACGCTGCTTATCGAGTGCAACCACACCTTTGACAATCGCGAGATAAGTCTTACGAATTTTGCCTTCACGCAAATAGTCTTGCAGCACTTTCAACGTTGAACGCTTTTTAGCAACCATCAGTAAACCTGATGTTTCACGGTCTAAACGATGGACGAGTTCAAGGTAAGGCTTGCCTAGCGTTTGGCGAATCGCTTCAATCACACCGAAATCAACACCACTGCCGCCATGTACGGCTAAGCCAGCAGGTTTATTGAGGACGATTAAACCTTCATCTTCATAGACAATCCGCTCGCGCAAGCTGTCGGCTAAGTCTTGCCCGATCACTGGTGCTGCGCCGATTTCACGCATACGAATTGGTGCAACGCGAATCAAGTCACCCGTTTTAATGCGAGTATCTGGTTTCACACGACCTTTATTAATCCGCACTTGTGATTCACGAATCAGACGATAAATACGCGTCTTAGGCACACCTTTTAAACGCGCAACGAGGAAATTATCCAAACGTTGTCCGTCATGATCTTCATCAACCGTGTACCAAGTGACTTGTGGCACATTGGTTTGCGCAGGGGTGAAGGCAGCTTTCGGTTTTGGCGTGCCATTTTCAGACAGTTCTTCAGGCGCTTCATTGACATCAACAGGTTGATATTTCCAATACACCGCAGTGTCGCTGCTACCAAAAATCGCATCTTCTGGATCTTCTTCACCATAAGCCGACGCAGGTTTTGAACGTGTATCAGGACGTGCACGCTCATCAGTGGGTGTACGTGGTGCGCCGCCTTGTGGACCTTTATTCTGTTGGTTACGATTTAAGAATGTACCTGCACGTGTACGAAGTTGTGGCTTCGAACGATGCTCAACTCTTGAGCGCGGACTGGATCTTTCTTCCGAGCGTTCTTGATCGCGCAAACCTGATTGCAAACGCGCTTCAGCAGGCGTTGCGGAAGGTCTAGAATCAGCTGAATGAGATGCTCTATCCGAATGTGGAGTTCTATCCGAAGGCGTAGCAGGGCGATCATTACGCTTCTTCGGCTTAAATGGCTCCGAGCGACGCGCCTCATTTGCATAAGTAGATGGCGCACGACGTGACGGCGGATGTGCGGTACGCGTGCGAGCAGCATCACGGCTCGGTGCGGTTTTAGCCTGATCCGTTTGCGTCGCAACGTCTTTCGCTTTGCGGCGTTCTTTGTTCTGTCTATTGCTTAAATCCTCATTTGGGGAGGATTCTGCCGACGAACGGTCATTTTTTGGAGCTTGAGTACGTGAAGTTGTCATGAAAATGTATGCTTGTTGCCAAAGGTTTGCTATAGTCGGCGCACGGAAGAACGTCTGATCTGCATGAACTGTTTATAAATACAGTTCGGCAACACAAGACAATCCGGACAAATACGCCCCGTCGAGGCTTTCACTGCCATTATAAGGCAATTATCGACAAAACCCGTGATTGCTTGCTCATTCGACACAGAAATATGTACATAATAGTGTATGTGACTGAAAACGTAGAGTAACAATCCGGTTAACGGTTTTTTTGTATGTCCGCTTTTATCATAGGCGACGCAAAAGAACTACAAATTAAACCGATGCACACCAGACAGGTTGATTGCTGCTGAGTATTTGCATTGATGCGTGATTGGTTAAGCCCGATGCACGCCAAGGAAGAGCGGTCACACTGATCATCATACTTACAACATGATGATGAAAATTTAAGTGTTTGAGCCAGCCCCTTGTCGCGTCCGCTACCCAATTATTGTAATTGATGTGAATACTGCCAACGCCAAACACCGGCTTTGCTGATAGAAACGAGATTAGAGTCTGTCAGCAAAACAAACAAAATTTGCGTGTACCTCGCTTTGCGGCGAGGCTTTATGAGAAAAATAATACTGGATTCGTGATTTACAACCATGGTTCTACAGTAATAGTTATTCATAAGGTGTTATTTCTTCAAGATATGACTTAGAAAGAGTCAATGTTGAAGAGCAATTTTTAGTTGTCATGCAGGAAACCGACGTCTGAAGTGTGTGTCGCCCAAAAAGGTGTCACACTGCAATGAAACGTATGCTTATCAACGCGACCCATGCCGAAGAAATTCGCGTCGCACTGATTAACGGTCATCGTCTTTACGATTTCGATCTCGAAAACCGCACCCGCGAACAAAAAAAATCCAACATCTATAAAGGTCGCGTGACTCGCGTTGAACCTTCTCTAGAAGCTGTTTTTGTTGAATATGGCTCACAACGTCAGGGCTTCCTGTCGATGCGTGAAATTGCCAATTCTTAT
>JACMMY010000129.1 GCA_014378805.1 Moraxellaceae bacterium | reverse complement strand
GCAAGCGCATAATCTTTCATTAAAGAGTAGGCATCACCTTGCGTCCCTGCAGGATCAAAAACACAAATTTTTTGTGCATAAGAAAGTGAGGGGATTGCGAAAGCAAATAAACTGATCGTGGTCAGAAAACAACGTTTGAAATTCATAGTACATCCATATATTGAGGAAATTATGTTTGATATAGCGAGCAACAAGCGCGCCATCGTCATCAAATCTTGCTATTAAGTTGAACCAACAGCAAGATGATCAAAGTTCTCTGCAATCGTTGAAGCTGCCAACTCAGCATACAAATCTATAGATTTTAACTATATTTATGTATCGGAATGAGTTGTCCTCTGCAGAACAAAGTTATAGTGAGATCTGAATAATATCGGATTCTTGTAAATTAATCCTAATTAATCAAAGAAATAGTTACATATTCTATAGGTGTTTTTATGATGAATAAAAATCCTCATCTTTCATCAGGGCTCTGTTTGAAATTTATAAGTGGCTCATGAAGCGATATAATTTCCAAGAGATCCTGCGCAAAGCGTTGCAATACAAATAGAATCCAGACGTTTATTTATAGGCACTTCAATCGTTTTACCGTTTGATCGTAAATCAACACACGCATATGAATATACACTTTAATCTCAAGAGAGCTCTCGATTTTAGACGGTCGAATTAAGACAATTTTTCTACATGGCGAGGAATGATTGACTGTTCTCATTATTCCAGATATTGTCCATACCTGATTGAAATATCCACAATTTAGGGTGTTGGAAGTAATCGTTTTTTACACTGATTACTGTGCAAGAAAATAATGTTATTAATGAAGTATGGACTGTTAGATGAAAGTAAAACATCGTTTGTTGACCGCTATGAGTTTGTTTGCATTCACCATCCCCTCACTTTCTTATGCCCAAAAAATCTGTGTTTTTGATCCTGCAGGGACGCAAGGTGATGCCTACTCTTTAATGAAAGATTATGCGCTTGCGGCCAAGCAATGGGGTGCTGATATCAGTTTAAAACCTTATGTGAGTGATCAGAAAGCAACGGATGATTTTAAAGATGGCAAATGTGACGCTTTATCCTCGATTGGATATCGGATTCGCGAGTTTAATACCTTCACAGGCTCTATAGATAGTTTTGGACAAATCCCCAGTGACAGTATCGCCAGAAGCGTACTTGGACTCATGGCAAACCCTAAGCTCGCATCAGAAATGGTCAGTGGAGAGAATGAAATTGTCGGTGTATCCGCCTTTGGCATGCTGTATCCCATGACCAATGATCGCAGTACTAACACCATGGCCAAAATGATGGGTAAGCGTTTTGGCATACTAGATTTTGATAGTACTCAAAAAGAAACCGTTCAAAAGCTAGGTGGGATACCTGTTGGGACGAGTCTATCGGCTATAGGGACTTTGTTTAACGCGGGTAAACTTGACCTGATTTTCTTGCCACCATATGCGTATAAAGCATTGGATATCGGTAAGGGAATGGGGGCTAAGGGCGCAATCGCAAAATATCCTGTTGCGTTCATTACGATGCAAATTGTCATTCGCCGCGATAAATTTCCAGAAGGTTATGGACCCAGAAGTCGTACTTGGATTGCAGCGCAATTGGATCGTCAATTTAGAAATAATAAACGTATTGAAGATAGTATAGACCCTCGGTTATGGGAAGATCTGCCTGATGCCGATAAGAAAGGTTACGACAGAATTCTTCGCGAGGTTCGGATTGGTTTCCAGCGGCAAGGGGTTTACAGTAAACGTATGGCCTCGATTACTAAAAAAGCACGCTGTGTGAAAGCGCCTACCAACTATGAATGCGCGCAAAACGATGAATGATCACTGAAAAAAGACCCCCCATCTTTCGACGGGGGTTCTGACTTAACGCATACTGAACTAAGCCACAGCACCTTCCAAGAAGTCCTGTGCAAAACGCTGCAACACACCGCCTGCTTCGTAAATCAACACTTCTTCAGCCGTATCCAAACGTGACGTGACAGACACTTGCAGAGTTTTACCGTTCGCACGATGAATCACTAAGGTCATATCTGTACGTGCCTTGCTGCGATCACCAATCACATCATAAACTTCAGTACCGTCCAGACCTAAAGTTTTACGGTCGGTACCTGCTTTAAACTCAAGTGGCAATACGCCCATCCCAATCAAATTGGTCCGGTGAATACGCTCAAAGCCTTCAGCGGCAATCGCTTCCACACCCGCCAAACGGACACCTTTTGCAGCCCAGTCACGGCTAGAACCCTGACCATAGTCCGCCCCCGCCACAATAATCAACGGCTGTTTGCGTTCCATATAGGTTTCCATCGCTTCCCACATGCGCATCACAACGCCTTCAGGCTCAACGCGTGCATACGAACCTTGTTTAACCGTGCCATCTTCATTGCGAACCATTTCGTTAAATAACTTAGGGTTAGCGAACGTCGCACGCATTGCAGTTAGGTGATCGCCGCGATGTGTGGCGTAGCTGTTGAAGTCTTCTTCTGGTAGACCCATTTTGTGCAAATATTCACCCGCAGCACTGTTCATCATAATCGCATTGGAAGGTGACAAATGGTCAGTGGTAATGTTGTCTGGGAGCACTGCCAGCGCGCGCATCCCTGTCAGCGTACGTGGATTCGCCGCTAACGCGCCCATACCTTTCGTATCCCAATACGGCGGACGACGGATATAAGTCGACATTGGACGCCAGTCATACAGTGGGCTTGCGGCTTCTTCAATTTTTCCTAAGTCAAACATCGGAATGTAGACTTTACGGAATTGTTCAGGCTTGACGCTTTTTGCGACCAACGCATCGATTTCTTCATCCGATGGCCAGATGTCTTTGAGGCGGATTTCATTACCATCTTTGTCCAGACCCAACACGTCTTTTTCGATATCAAAACGAATCGTTCCTGCAATCGCATATGCCACAACCAACGGTGGTGATGCCAAAAAGGCCTGTTTTGCATACGGATGAATACGACCGTCAAAGTTACGATTACCCGATAAAACAGCAGTCGCGTACAAGTCACGGTCAATGATTTCTTTTTGAATCACGGGATCCAGTGCACCGCTCATGCCGTTACAAGTCGTGCAAGCAAACGCGACGATACCGAAGCCGAGTTTTTCCAAATCAGACAGTACGCCGGCTTCTTCTAAATAAAGCGCAGCCGCTTTAGAACCTGGGGCAAACGATGATTTGACCCACGGTTTACGGGTCAGACCGAACTCAAGGGCTTTGCGTGCGACCAAACCAGCCGCTACGGTGTTTCGCGGATTCGAGGTATTGGTACATGAGGTAATTGCGGCAATGATGACCGCGCCATCAGGGATTAAACCTTCCGCTTCTTGTGCGCGTGCCGCCGCCAAATTACCCGCAATGCCTTTCGCCGCCAAATCAGCAGTCGCAACGCGCGCGTGTGGATTCGATGGACCTGCCATGTTACGACCCACGGTCGCCAAATCAAATGACAGGACGCGGGGATAAACAGCTTTGGTCATTTCTGATGCCCATAGACCTGTCAATCGCGCATAGTTCTCGACCAGCGCAATCTGTTCTTCTTCACGACCTGTGAGGCGTAAGTAGTCGATGGTTTGTTGGTCAATATAGAACAACGCCGCAGTTGCGCCGTATTCTGGAGTCATGTTGGAAATGGTTGCACGGTCACCTACAGTCATGCTGTTTGCGCCTTCGCCAAAGAATTCAATATATGCGCCGACGACGCGCTCGTTACGCAAGAACTCGGTCAACGCCAGCACGATATCTGTCGCAGTGATGCCCGCTTTACGTTTGCCTTTCAGCTCTACGCCAATGATATCGGGCAGACGCATCATTGACGCGCGACCGAGCATCACGGTTTCAGCTTCTAGACCACCAACACCCACCGCGATCACACCCAATGCATCAACGTGCGGAGTATGACTATCTGTGCCCACGCATGTATCAGGGAAGGCAAGACCATCACGGTTCTGGATCACTGGAGACATTTTCTCCAAGTTGATTTGGTGCATGATGCCGTTACCCGCTGGAATCACGTCGACGTTTTTAAACGCAGTTTTTGTCCATTCAATGAAGTGGAAACGGTCTTCGTTACGACGGTCTTCAATCGCGCGGTTTTTTTCAAACGCATCTGGATCAAAACCACCGCATTCCACGGATAAGGAGTGATCGACGATCAATTGTGTTGGAACAACAGGATTTACTTTAGAAGGATCGCCCCCCATGTCTGCAATCGCATCACGCAAGCCAGCCAAGTCCACCAGTGCGGTTTGACCCAAGATGTCATGACAGACCACGCGTGCTGGATACCATGGAAAGTCCAAGTCTTGCTTACGTTCGATGAATTGTTTGAGCGAGTCGGTGAGTGTGGTAGGGTCACAGCGGCGAACTAATTGTTCTGCGAGTACTTTAGACGTATATGGTAATCCATCGTAGCTGCCTGGTTGAATCGCTTCAACCGCAGCGCGTGTATCGAAGTAGTCTAACTCAGTGCCTGCAAGGCGTTTGCGGTATTCTGTATTCATGGCGATATGGCTCAATCGAGGGTTGCTTTTCAAAGATGACGTATTGTACTCCTCCAAAATACCATTTCCCAAATCGTTTATAATTCAAATAGATATGGCTTAATTTGATGTTTTTTAGAGCTTTTGCTCCATAAAATTTATTTATTTGCACTTTTTTTACGTTTTATTTTACAAAATAAGATAAATTATGGGCTAATAGGATGTGTTTTATGACCGATTAGCGTGATTGGATATGATCGTTACCGAAGTTGTAATACTGATATAAAATTGATAATAATCTGCGAGTTGAATAGAAAGACAATACGTTGAGCGGAATAACAACAAGACCGCTTAGTAAAAAATGACACACTGTGTTTGGTCTATTTTTAATTTTCAACCAAGCCATCTGTGTATGTTGTTTAACATAGGATTAACGAAATGAAGCCAACGGAAAGGCAGGGCACTGGTCAGTTTTCTATGATGAATCAAGATTTAAAGCCAGAATTTCGCTTGAATCGGATGTTATATATATGCTGTCTGGTGCTCATTTGTATTGATATTCCATGGGGGATTTATAATATTTTCAATGGACAATGGGATCAAGTTGTCATTAGATTTTTGCTGATTACTGTTGGGGGAGTGTCTTTTGCGCTGTTGCGTATTGGCAAGGTGCTTCATGCATCCATTGTTTTGGCAACGCTGTCGTTTATCGTATTTAGTCTATTGAGTATTTACGACTTACCGACTGAGCATATGCAAAGAACGGTTCATATTTTTTTTCTATTGATCGGAATTGCATCATTTATTGGTTTTAAAGATGAGCATTATGCGTTGTCTTATGCCTTTCCAATGATTTGCTTTATTGCCTTCGGTTTCTTTGGAAGTAGTCGATGGGGAATGGATATACCATATGCATTGAATGCCAATGAGCGGGTCATTGGTGCATGGTTGAATAACATCATAGCGCTGACTATGATTTTTGTACTCTTTCATGTGATGCAATCGAGTGTAAAACAAGCAAACGCCATGGAAGTTGAGCTTCGTCGGGCATTATCCCATAATCAATTTAAACTGTATTATCAGCCTCAATCTGGAGAAGAAGGTCAAGTGATTGGTGCTGAAGCATTAATCAGATGGCATCATCCAACAAATGGACAGATTACCCCTGATGAGTTTATTCCGTTAGCGGAGCAAATGGGTATTATTCGGCAGATGGGACATTGGGTGTTGGGTACTGCGTGTGCTCAGTTAGTCAAATGGTCTCAAAAACCAGAAACAGCAACGCTCTCATTATCGATCAATGTCAGTGCAGAAGAGTTTAAGCAAGACGATTATGTCGCACAAGTTTTGTCTGTCCTTCAACGTTCAGGGGCGCAGCCGTCATTGCTAAAACTTGAGTTGACCGAAAGTATGCTGGTCAATGATGTGGACGATATCATTACCAAAATGACCGCACTGAAAGCCGCTGGGGTTCGCATCTCACTCGATGATTTTGGAACGGGGTATTCTTCACTGACCTATCTTAAAAAACTGCCTCTTGACCAACTTAAAGTGGATCAATCGTTTATCCATGAAATGTTATCGAGCACTCAAGATGAGGCCATCGTTCGCACCGTCGTATCGCTTGCTCAACACATGGCGTTAGATGTGATTGCGGAAGGCGTGGAAACAGAGGAGCAGCGTCAATTTTTAGAAAGCATAGGCTGTTTTACGATTCAAGGTTATTTATTAAGTCGTCCATTAAATATTCATGATTTTAATCAGTTTGTGCGCAATAGGCGGATTCGTAATTTAGAGGTGCTCGACGGCGGATCTCAAGAAGGAGTGGGATAAGAATTTGCAACATTGCATATTCTTATTCATAGAATATATTTGAAGTCTTTAAAATCCTGTTTTAATCAGGCGCTTTTTAAGTTTTTAGGCTGTATGAACACATTTTTAGCGCTATTTTATTGCGTAATTTTTTTCGACGCTTTATTTTTTGATCCCTTGCTAATGCAAATGTAGACTAAAAAATTATTGTCTAATGTGACGCATTTGGCGGCGATACGATTGGTATTTTGATTTGCATAGACATCGGTCGCAGTTTTTATATAACTAATGAGAATATCAACTTAGGCTTAGGCAATTTTATTGGTCAATGATCTGAGTTCTTAGTTACTATTTAATATTCTACGCACAGGACTATCGTGTCACTTCATAAGTTTGCTCAATTTCGGGTAATAAAAAAGCCTCCAAATCATAGGAGGCTTTCTTTTTTACACATTCAGGCCTGATTAGCCACGTTGTGCAATCGGTGTGACTTTACGCAGTTCTGGACCTGTGTATTCAGCACTTGGGCGAATAATACGGTTATCCGCACGTTGTTCCATCACATGCGCTGCCCAACCTGTCAAACGGCTGATCACGAAAATTGGTGTGAACAGTTTGGTTGGAATACCCATGAAGTGATACGCCGATGCGTGAAAAAAGTCTGCATTACAGAACAGTTTTTTCTCGCGCCACATCACTTCTTCACAGCGGACAGAAACAGGGTAGAGCACAGTATCGCCCACATCCGCTGCCAACTTCTCTGACCATTGTTTGATGATACCGTTACGTGGATCGTTGTCCTTGTAGATCGCATGACCAAAGCCCATGATCTTGTCTTTACGTGCCAACATCGCCATCATTTCTTCTTCAGCCTGATCTGGGCTGGTGAATTTTTCAATCATGTCCATCGCAGCTTCGTTCGCGCCGCCATGCAGTGGACCACGCAGTGAACCAATCGCCGCGGTGACGCAAGAATGCATATCAGACAAGGTTGAAGCACAAACACGCGCAGTGAAGGTTGATGCGTTGAACTCATGCTCTGCGTACAGAATCAATGACACGTTCATGGTTTGTGCATGCAATGCTTTTGGTTTTTCGCCATTCAGCAAATGCAGGAAATGTGAGCCAATGCTGTCGTCATCGGTTTCAGTTTCGATGCGCACGCCGTCATGGCTAAAACGATACCAGTAGGTGATGATCGATGGAAATGCTGCAAGCAAACGATCCGTTGCATCTTGCTGTTCAGCAAAGCTCATTTCAGTTTCAAGGTTACCCAGCATTGATGCGCCAGTACGCATCACATCCATTGGATGCGCTTCTTTTGGAATGTTTTCCAAAACGGTTTTCAGTGCTTGTGGCAAACCGCGTAGGGTTTTCAACTTTGCTTTGTAGGTTGCGAGTTGTGCTTTAGTTGGTAATTCACCAAAGAAAATCAAGTATGCAACTTCTTCAAACTCACAATGTTCCGCCAAATCACGCACGTCATAGCCGCGATAAGTGAGGCCAGCGCCTTCTTTACCGACGGTTGATAAGGCAGTTTTACCTGCAACTTGTCCGCGCAAACCTGCGCCAGATAATACTTTTGCTTCTGCCATGTTGTTCATTCCTATGTGTTAAATGATTTAGATCAAAAGCAAAATCCCTCCCAACCTCCCTTTTACTAAGGGAGGAGCTTTTCTCCCTTCTTTTAAAAGAAGATCGTTGTCGTGATCACCACAACAGAAAAATCCCCCCTTTGAAAAAGGGGGTTAGGGGGATTTTGCTTCTATTTATTTCTCAGATTTAAACAATGCATCCAGCTTATCTTCGTATGAATGATAATCGAGGAAT
>JACMMY010000128.1 GCA_014378805.1 Moraxellaceae bacterium | reverse complement strand
TTAAACACACTGCTAAACGACAACTGCCAACACAACAACTCTATCGTACAACAATCAACTATTTGGTCGGAATGCAAGGATTCGAACCTTGGACCCCCTGGTCCCAAACCAGGTGCGCTACCAGACTGCGCCACACTCCGAATTAAACAGTTTAGCTTCAACATCAAGCTACTTTCTACATCATCAACGACTTGCGTCCTGATGGGGTGTATTCTAGGTAGTTCATCACCACACGTCAACAGCGAGGCGGATGATTTTACACCACTTGCACGTTAATCTGTCATATTTCTTACTGTAAGCTCAATTTTCACACTAAAAAATCAGAAACGCTTAATTTTCACTCAACCTTTTAGTTGCTTTGCAAAATTTAACATGCGGTCGAGTGGAACTTTCGCACGCAAAGCCAAATCAGCATCAACATGAATCTCTTGATCACCCGTTTTTAAGACGTGCAATAGGTTATCAAGCTCATTCATCGCCATCCATGGACAATGTGCGCATGAACGACATGTTGCGCCCTCACCTGCTGTCGGTGCTTCAATCAGGATCTTATCTGGTGCAGCTTGCTGCATTTTGTAGAAAATCCCACGATCAGTTGCGACAATCATCGTTTTCTGAGGAAGTGTTTGCGCGGCTTTAATCAATTGACTCGTACTACCCACCGCATCAGCTAATGCAATCACTGACTCTGGCGATTCAGGATGAACCAAAATCGCAGCATCTGGGTACAACGCTTTCATTTGCTCTAAACCACGCGCACGGAACTCTTCATGCACGATGCACGAACCATCCCAGAGCAACATGTCAGCGCCAGTTTTCTTTTGGATATAACGCCCTAAGTGCTGATCAGGCGCCCAAATAATTTTTTCACCTAAACTATCTAAATGCTCAACGATATCCACCGCAATACTGGACGTCACAACCCAATCTGCTCTCGCTTTCACTGCGGCGGATGTATTGGCATAGACAACAACGGTATGATCTGGATGTGCATCACAGAATGCGGTGAACTCATCAACTGGACAACCCAAATCAAGCGAACAGGTTGCCTCTAATGTTGGCATGAGTACTGTTTTTTCAGGACTCAGAATCTTGGCGGTTTCGCCCATGAACTTCACGCCAGCTACCATTAGGGTTGTCGCTGGATGGTCGCGTCCGAAACGTGCCATTTCTAACGAGTCTGAAACGCAGCCACCTGTGAGTTCAGCTAATTCTTGAATATCAGGATCACAATAATAGTGCGCGACGAGTACCGCATCGCGTTTTTTCAATTCTGCGGCAATTTCTTCAAATTTCTGTGTGCGTTCGCTGTCACTTAACTTATGTTTAGTATTGTTATGGTCAAAGCCACTCAATCGATCAAGATGTTCCTTGACGATGATTTTGGAATGATTGTCGATGAGTGAGGACATAAAATAACTCTTAGCAATTTAACAAGTCATGTAAAAAAGCTGTTTGGCTTAATTTCTAAAAAAGCTCAAACAGCTCATATTCGAATCAATAACACATTCGCTTATTCAAGTTAAAGTGTTGGGTCGCGAAACTCAACCGCACGGCGAGTAAGTGTCGCAAAAGCATTCTGGATTTTTTGCTCAACAATTGGCGCCCATTGTAAGCTGGCTTGCCCTGCGAGTTGAGCGGCTTGTAAACCTAATTTTTCGCCCAAAGTTAGCTTTCGGCGCGACTGAATCGCATACACATCATTGTTCGGTAATAATGACAAAAGATATGCATCACTGGTTTGCAATTGATCGACGAGTTTTAAATTCAGCGCATCTTCGCCGTACCAATGTTCACCTGTTGCAATCACAGACACGTCTAATTTAGGACGATATTTTTCAACGAAGTGTTTGAATAATTGATGTGTCTGTTCCAACTCTTCTTCGAATTTCTCTTTGCCCTCTTCAGAGTTTTCACCAAACATCGTGACTGTGCGTTTGTATTTGCCCGCAGTATAAACATCGAAATCAATTTTTAATGATTGCAATAATTTATGAAAGTTTGGCATTTGTGCAACAACACCAATCGAACCGACGATGGCAAAAGGTGCAGCGACAACTTCTTGTGCAATACATGCCATCATATAACCGCCACTTGCAGCGACTTTATCAATGCAAACGGTTAAATGAAATCCAGCATCACGAAGGCGTGCTAATTGAGCAGCGGCTAATCCATAACCATGGACTAAGCCACCTGGGCTTTCTAAGCGTAAAACGATTTGATCACGTCCAGCACGTGCCATGGATAATATAATCGTAATTTCTTCACGCAAATGTTCTACAGCGCTGGCTTGAATATCCCCTTTAAAGTCGAGGACATAAACACGGTTGCCATCTTTAGTACGAAGTTTTTGACTTTTTTCTTGAGTCTTAGCGAGTTTTTTTTGCTCAGCTTTAGAGAGCGTTGCATGCGCTAGAAAACGTTGATGCGATTCTAAACGTTGATTAAGGTGCGTAATACGCATTTCTGATTGAAACTTTGGAGTATGAAACAGCATATTATGATGTCCTGTAATAATTCATCAATCACACGTTAGAAACCACATTGAAAAACTGGGGTACGAAAAACAGCACAACAAAATCGCTGATTGCCGTGATTTAGTTATTGTGATGACCTTAATGAAATTCAAGAGCTTCAATCATCAAATCAAGTCGCAGCAACACAAAAC
Organism: Moraxellaceae bacterium; assembly: GCA_014378805.1. Taxonomy (GTDB): domain Bacteria; phylum Pseudomonadota; class Gammaproteobacteria; order Pseudomonadales; family Moraxellaceae; genus Aquirhabdus. Next base: position 307 of record JACMMY010000128.1, on the reverse strand, counting down.
CATCACACTCAGATTAAACAAATCTTAATGGTTTTTCTTCATCAGCATGACTCTGCGAAGAGCCATGCTGATGATCGGTATCACATGCCTCGCCTTCTTTCTTTCCTTTATCAATATAACCCGTACGTTGGTTCTCAGGTAAATTCTTCATTTCCCAGATCAAGACTGCCTGCATGGATGTTGCACGTTGTTCTGCTGTTAAACGCTCACCATTAGGCCATTTGCCAATTTCAACCGCTGTACGCAAACGATCAACGATTTCAGGTGTGAGTGCTGCCAATACAGCTTCTGGATTCATTGCATTATT
>JACMMY010000127.1 GCA_014378805.1 Moraxellaceae bacterium | reverse complement strand
CGAAATGCAATCCATGTAGAGAGTACCGCGCCGATAATAAATACAGCAGCCAAACCTTGATAACTTTTTGTTCTTATTGATTCGTCGATGGAGAGATTGTAGCCGATCATCATCACGGTCGCGAACCCGAGCAAATACGAAGAGACGATGATCGCATCACCAGAAAAAAAGATGATGTCTGATAGCCATTGGATCAAAGGAATCAATGCAGTCATAGCAAACAACATTGCGGCACGCGGTAAGACGATCTGTTTTTTGAACAGCAAAAGGCTTAACACTAAGGCGGCCAAAAAAGCTGAAAATTCACTGACACCTGTCAACCATGGATAATAATGGTGGGGGACAAGCCACGAAATGAGCAGGAAAGTTGCTGCAAAAATAGGAATTAACGGTTTGATCACACAGATAACCTTAATAAGTAAAGGTGTGCATACGATTGCTAGGTATCGCATACACAATAATTGATCTAATTATAACCAAATCTGTATGAAAATGTAAAATTGTGTCAGACAAGATCGATTTAAATGACTTATATCGTTAAGCCATTTAAATCATCATATTCATCCTGCCGACTTAATGGCGGTATTATTGGGGCTCTACTCGGTTATTGTTTCCATGGATTTAGGGGAACAATTGAGACCACTTCGTTGTTTTTGTTCAGTAATACGGTTGCTCCTGCAGCATTAGTCCACAGTGGCAGCCATTTGGTCGCTGTAGGCCATTGTGTTAGGGTTGTTTGGATGACTTGTGGTGAATTATATTGTTTTAATTCAGCCAGAGTGCGAGCCTTTTTTTGAATTTTTGCAGAGGCTGTTTCAATTGGGCTGTAGAGGTTTGGACTTGAAAATAACCCGCCACCTGCACTCAATGTTTCAGATACAAGTTGTCGGCGCTGTTCTTGTGTATCCGGTAGCCGAACTGCGACCCAACGAGGGCCTAGCCATGGAACATGACTGTAATCTGCTGGAGCTAGAGCTGCTTTTTGGCTCTCTACATCCGCAACGCGAACCAAATAGAACTGATCTGTACTAAACACGAGCCAAGCGGGACGACCTTTAGCAACAGTAGCTAAACCATAACTAAATACAATAAGCTGAACAACGATAATAATCGTGAGATCGATTTTAAGTAGACGAGTGTTTTTTTTGAAAATGATGAGGGTGAGAATTGGACCGAGAATGACATCAATACCCAGCATCAACAAAAAAATATGTGTGACACCTAAGGCTTGTTCAAGTGGAGCAGGATACCAAACCAGAAACACCATAACCAATGCGCATGCCGCTAGAATTATGGAGCCTATGAGGTGAACAACAAAAGCCTTAATACGAGCAGACATGATGAACATCCCTCCTTTGAGTGTCGGACTAGGCGACTCGATTGATTGAATTAGGTAAAAATAATAATTTGATCTTAAAAGATCAACGCTGAAGTTCTGATTAAATAACGGCGGACCGTGCTCTAAAATCGCTTGCTTACTTCTTTTCGATTGATGGTTTTGCGGTAGTAGATGACGGATATCCCTGTTGCTGTAGTGCATGAATCTGTTCTAATGCAACGTAATATACTTCCGAGCCGAAATAAATTTTTAGGTATTCAAGTTCTTGCTGAGAGCGTTGTGGCTGATTATTGAGCGCAAGCGCAGCAGCGTATGTGTACAAGTGGAATGGGCTTGAGTAAAGATGAGTCACTTTCCTCATCCAATTCAATTGCTCAGTCGTCATATTTGTCGATGGGTCGGTTATATCCATTCTTAAGCTTTCATTGAGCTGTGTTAGAAAGAACGTATGATCGGCTTGACCCGTTGATTTTGGTCTGAATTGAGTTTGTAGTTCGGTATTGACGACTACACGATGGTCATCATCAAAATATTTGTATTCTTGCAAGATGCGCACCATAAGAAGTACGGCAATCAGTACTAAACTTGCAAATAATACCTGCGGCAGCGGTATGTCTGCTTTTTTATTTTCGCTAAACGTATGTTTTTCTCGATTAACAATACCCAGTAAAAAACCGATTGGGAGTAGTAAGTAAGCATAGAGAAGCGGATATTCCAGCATGCTATGAATCAGCACAAAAGCTACTGCCAACAATGCAAAAGTGCTTTCTAGAGAGCGCGCGTGATAGGCGAGGCGACAGATCCATATTATTGCTAATGCAATAATTAATCCTCCCAGCACAGGGCCATTCCAGATTAATAAATCTAGCAGTATATTGTGACTAGACATCGTTTGTTCGGCATGCGTAAATTTTTCTAGAACATTCAACTGAGTTTGGGCGACCAATGATTGATTCCAACCATATCCCCAAATCGGACCATTGACTAATGCTAGCCAAAATTGCTGCCAGATGGCTAACCGTGTAGATTTTGTCGCATGCTCGAGTAAGTCAAGACTATTTTGGTTGCTTAGCAACTGGCTGAGCTTTGGTAGACTCAAAATGCAACCGATGTAAAATGTTGTCCAACTCGCGATACTGAGCCAATTGATCCGCTTTTTGATATATTGACCTTTCCAACCGCACCAAATAAGGAAAAAAATTGCGCCTAGCCAAGGCGTACGCGACTGTGTAAGACTGATTCCAAAGATTAAAATAAAGGTGATCACACAACTTGCTAAAACACTGAGACGATTTTTTTCAAATAGATATAATACGCTTGCAATACCCATACACAGAAGGGTAGCCAGTTGATTGGGTTGTCCTAAATTCCCTGAAGGTTGCCTGTTTGAGCCCAAAGGAATAATGGCTTCGAAATAATTAACATGATGATGCTGTAAGCTCAGCCATTGTCGAATACAAATCCAAGTCGAGATCACTGACGCGATAATGAATAAAGTACTTAGGATCACACAAACTTGCTGACGACTCTTTTCATCTGCAGATAAGTTATAGCCAACTAAAATTGCACCCGCAAATCCTAGTAAATAACAAACAGTAATCACAGCAGTGCCAAAGAAATAAATGATTCCGATTTGCCACTGTAAAAGTGGAATCACTGCAATGATCGCAATCAACCCGACGATTTTCGGAGTTTTGATGGGTTTGGCTAAAATCAATAAACTAAGAAAAAAAAGTGCTAAAAATGCTGCGGAATCGTTATAAAGCGTAGTCCACGGTCGATAATGCAATGGAATCAACCAAGCCAATAATATTGAACAGCAGGCAAGGATTGTTAAAAATATTTTAAATTTCTTATTCATCGTCGTTCTTTTTGTCAATGAGTGATGTGGGTGTGTATAAATTGGAAAGATCATTCATTAGTAAGGATCATGTGCGGCTACCGCGGGTTTAAAAAACCCCACAAAATAGTGGGGTTTTTTAAATAACAACAGCTAAAGAATTAAAGCGCTTTAGGAATGTATTTAGTTGGTAATGTAGTTGCTGAACCGCTTGCAATTTGCAATTGGCCATTTTGAAGAACTGCCAACTGTAGAACCTTGCCAGAAATCGCAGATGATACGCCAGTAGTTTTATATGTTGTTGCGATTTCACAACCAGTTGGAGAGGTCGGTGCAGTTGTAGAGGTAACTGCAGTCATTGTACCAGTAATTGCAACGCTTGCAGCGTATTTACCAACTGTTGAGTCAGTACCACATGCGCCATTTTGCAAGTTATCTGCAACTTGAACTTTCAAGCCATCAGACAGTGATACACCTTCAGATGCTTGTGAGCGAGCGATGTAGTCTTGATATGCAGGAATTGCGATTGCAGCCAAGATACCGATAATCGCGATAACGATCATCAATTCGATTAAGGTGAAACCCTTTTGTAGTGTGTTCATTTTTTTAACTCTCCGTTGGTAATAAATTAATCAGTTTTCACTGATCCTGCTTATCCTATCGCAAAGTGCGTGCCAACTTCCAGTGTTAATTTTAATTATATATTTATTATTGGGTTATGAGTAATGACGAAATCGTGCGCTGAAAGCTGTCTTAAAAACAATGACACTTTTTGTCATTGTTTGCCCAAAAATTGATTACTGTATATCAGTAATCTGAGAATTGGTTGACATAATGACTTTTTTACAGCGCGCCGACTTTTATCATTTTTTAATAGCGCATACCCATTTACATCAAATTACGCCGCTATTCCGACAAAATCGCGACTTGATTGACGTAGTTTTCAAGTGTATTGAGCATTTCAGTTTGCTCTTCATCTGAGGCTTGTTCAACTTTCGCTTTTTGTACGCGCATCACGTGCTGGCGTAAGGTGTGTCTTTCGGCGGCAGGGAACTGGCGGACGAAATCGTTGAGCGAACCATCGCCTTGCGCAACCAAGCGATCCACCCAGCGCGTGAGCTGGGCTTGTTTTTTTGCGGGTTGCTTATGATTGAGCGCCGCTAATATATCGCTTTCGTTCTCACGTTTAAGTAGCTTTGCGAGTAATTGAGTTTGGCGGCGCTTGGCCTCAAAACTAGGGATACGTGACATTTGCAGTAAATTAAAAATGAGCACCTCATTGACTGGCAATGCCTGAATTTTTTCAGGCGGAAGTGCTGCTAGTCTTTCACCGAGGAGCTGCATACGCGCCATGGCTTTTTTTTGTTCAGTTTTGCTGGGGCGACTTTCAAGATCTTCAAAGTCTGGGGTATCGGGGGAGTGGGGTTTTTTACGCATAGTGTGCTTTGAATGTACTTTAAAAAGGATATTTAGGGATTTGCTTTTGACTTTAGCAAGTTAGGTCAGACGCTCGTCGAATTGCTGAACATATATAATATCTGGCTAACGTCTGGTTCTTGCCTTTTCATAAATCTGTGATTTTTCACGCTTGCCAACTGCAATTACTTCAATAATCAAATATTCATCTTCGACACGATATACCAGTCGATACCCTGCACTGACCAGTTTTATTTTATAGCAATCAGTGAATTCGGTGCCAGATAAGGCAGCGGAAGGAATTCTTGGATTTTCAAGGCGTTCTTTCAACTTCTTTTTGAACTGATTTTTCAGATCAGGGTTTAGCTTTTCCCACTCCTTTTGAGCGGAAGGCAACATTTTGAGCTTATAGGTCATCTAGATTGACCAACACACCCACTTCGCTGGCTCTTGATCTCACGATCTGAGCGAGATGCAGGTTATCTGCCATCTCAAGCAGTTCTTCATAACGCGCCGCCGGAACCATGTATGCGATCACCCGATTATGATTTAAGAGTGCAATCGCCTCTCCATTGGATTCTTCAACATAAGCGGTTGGGCTTTTCTTGAATGCACTGACACTCACCGCATTCGTAGCCTCGACACGTTGCATTTGCAAAGTTTGCATCATCAGTCTCGGTCAAATTTGGTACTATATATGATGCTAATTACGATACTGTGTTTGAGCGTTTTTGTCAATAAATTGGGGCTTACTAAATGGGATGCGTGACGCTCTTATTCCGCTTCGTGAAATCGAGCGACAAATAGGTCACGGATCGCGGTGTGCGCGCGGTCTTGATCTGAGCCATGTATAACGAGACGGAGCGTTGTGCCTTTTCCTGCACCCAGCATCAGGAGGGCCATAATGTTTTTGGCATCCACCAGTGAATCGCCACGACCAATCTTGATATCGCAGCGATGGCGTGAAGTCACTTCGATCAACTTACCGCATGCGCGGGCATGCAGGCCGAGTTTATTCACCACATCTAGCGTGGTATCAATGGCTATTGTTTCTAATGCAGGTGTTGTCATGACCAATATTTTAATTCACGGTGAAGAGTTTGAGTGGGCCATTGGGCTTTGAGCGCATCGGCAAGTCGATTAACCAAATAAACCGAACGATGCTGACCGCCCGTACAGCCAATCGCGACAGTCAAATAGTGGCGATGACTTGCTGCGAATACTGGAAGCCATTTTAGCAGAAAAGTAAGGATGTCATTATACATTTCGTTGACATCTGCGTTGCTGGTCAGAAAGTCTTGAACTTCGAGATCCATACCCGTGAGCGCACGTAAATCAGGCTGCCAATGAGGGTTCGGTAGATGGCGTACGTCAAACATAAAATCTGCATCCAGCGGCACCCCGCGCTTATAACCAAATGATTGCAAAATCAGAATCATGCGTTCACTTTGTCCAGTTTTGACTGAGAGCATGTGTTGTAGTTCGTGGACGTTGAGATTGCTGGTATCCAGTGTCAGTGTGGCGTGGCGAGCGATACCAGAGAGTAGCGATTCTTCAGCATGAAGTGCTTCACTAATCGTGTTGTAACGATCGGAGAGAGGATGGCGTCGTCTTGTAGCGCCATAACGGGCGAGTAGGACGTCATCGCGCGCATTCAAGAAGATCACTTCAATTGGGCAGTGCTTTTTGAGTTCCTCTAAAATATCCTCAAACTGCATCAGGTCGGAATGCGGTGTGCGGACATCGACACCGAGCGCGAGCATATCAATATTATTTTGTGCATCCAGTTTGGCGACAATTTCAGGCAACAGTGCTAAGGGTAAGTTATCGATGCAGTAATAACCGAGATCTTCCAACATATGCAATGTAGAACTTTTACCTGCACCTGATCGACCGGAAACAATGAGTAGTTTTTTCACAGTACAAATCTCGTCATATGATTTTTAGATAAAGTTGTTTTGGATATAGGCCTTTAATGTACACGTCTTTTTCATGAAAAATAATGATAATTATATTTTTTGACGAAACTGCTTCATAGTTCACACAATTGATGTGATTCATATCATGAAAACAGTCACCAAAGAAGGTGTGATTCGATCTGGATTATTAATCATGAGACTAGAAAATACAAAAAAACGCTTTAGATACTTTTGTATTTTCAGTGCGATATCGTTTTTATGAATCCAGAGTTTCGGCAGGACGTATCACCGTAAGGTTGTCGATGAGTCGAGTTTTACCTATTTTTGCAGCGACTAAAATCACCCATTTTGAACCTTCTTGATCGGCAAGACTCAGGTCTGGATTACGAATTTCAACATAGTCCACCACGAATTTTTGTGCTTCTAGAGTTTTTCGACCTTGTTTCGCCAAATCGGCAAAGTTGAGTTTACTGTGATCTACTGTGGTGAGAATCTGTTGCTGAATTTGTTGCATGGTTGCATAAATTGCAGGCGCCAGTGCCAACTCGTCTGGGGATAAATAACCATTGCGCGAACTTAAGGCGAGACCGTTTTCTGCGCGTACCGTTGGTATGCCAATGACATCAATGTCAAAGCATAGGTCGCGTGCTAAGTGACGGATTATTGCGAGTTGTTGATAGTCTTTTTCACCGAGCAGTGCGACATTTGGTTGAACAATATTAAAGAGTTTACTGACAACCGTCGCAACGCCTGTAAAGTGCCCTGGTCTGCTATTGCCGCAGAGATCATTGGCCAGTGAGTTGACTTGAACCGTGGTTTGCTGAGGTTGACTACCATAAATTTCTTCAACGCTAGGCGCAAATAAAATATCGCATTGAACTTCGGCGAGTAAGTTACTATCCACTTCAAAGGTACGCGGGTAACTTGAAAAATCTTCGCCTGCACCGAATTGAGTTGGATTAACAAAAATACTGACCACGACCACATCGCAGCGCTGATTTGCCTCTTGCACTAGTTTCAGATGACCTTCATGTAGGTTGCCCATGGTCGGCACAAAACCAATACTTTTACGGGCAGCACGGACTGGTGTGAGTGCGGCGTGTAGGCCTTGAATGGTGACTTCGGTTCTCATGCAGTGGCTCTCGTACAAATTTAATAATATTCAATGACGCGGTATTTACGCTTCAAAATCATTTTTTTGCTTCAAATAATACAAGTTGCCGATTAAAGCTCAACATGGAAGGCATGTTTGGCTTCAGGATAGCGTCCTTGTTGTACGGATTGATGAAAATCTCGGAAAGCATCAACAATATTACCCTTGCCTTGCAAAAAATCATGAACAAAGCGTGCGGGTTTATCAAAATTTAAGCCAAGCATATCGTGCATGACCAAGACTTGGCCATCGCAATGTTTACCTGCGCCAATACCAATAACGGGCACATTAAAGCATGCTTGGACTTCTTGGGCGAGTTGAACAGGGACGACTTCAAGCAGTAAGAGCGCAGCGCCTGCATCTACCACAGCCTGACAATCTGCCAAAAGCTGATCCGCCGCATCGCGGTTTTTGCCTTGCAGTTTATAGCCACCAAAGACATTGACCGACTGCGGAGTTAAACCGAGATGCACGCAGCTCGGAATGCCGTTTTGTTTCAAAATACGAACGGTTTCGGCAAGCCATGCCCCGCCTTCCATTTTGACTGCATGCGCACCGGCTTGCATGATCGTAGTCGCTGCGCTGATTGCATCGGGAATGGTTGCGTAAGACATAAATGGCAAATCGGCCATAATAAAGGCGTGATGATTGCTGCGGGTAACCGCGCGAGTATGGTAGGCAATATCTGCAACAGTGACAGGGAGTGTGGAATCATGGCCTTGAATGACCATGCCGAGTGAGTCGCCAATCAGAATCGAGTCAATTTCTGCAATTTCCATGGCCTTGGCAAAGCTGGCATCGTAACAGGTGAGGCAAGAAAAGGGTTTGCCTGCTGCTTTATATTGGGCTAATTGATTGAGACGAATCATGCAAGCTCTCCTGAAAGCGATTTTTTGCAATGCACTATTAATGTCATTATCTGGTCATTTCATTGGATGGAAATTTGGTTTAAGCGGTTTTAACTCGCCCACTCAGAATCCTCCAAGATGTAAATGCCATCTTTTGTCGATGCTGCTGCGCATTCTGCCAAACGTAATGCGTTTATTGATAAATCGGCGTCTAATTCTAGCAGAGGTTGCACCACAAAAGCCCGATCAAGAATACCAATATGTGGCAATATCAGTCGTTCATCATGAATTTCTAGCATACTTGATTGCTGTTGAAGTGCGTTTGATTCGTTTTTATCAAAGTCACTTTGAATCAATGGATTCAAGATGAGAATGTCTAAATCGAGCGTACGTTCACCCCACCTTCGTAAGCGGATGCGACCGGCATCTTGCTCAATAGCTTGCAGTTGATCAAGGAGTGCGTGTGGCTGCAGATGTGTGTAAAACATTGCCACGGCATTGATATAGTCTGGTTGATCTTGTGGCCCCATTGGGCTGCTTGAATACAAGCTCGAAACACTAACATCGCCGATGGCAATCGCTTTTAGGGCAGTAACCGCATCGCGCAGAATCTGGCGCGAATCACCTGATTTATTCGCAAGATTACTGCCGAGTCCGATAAATGCACGCAACATGACGTTAAGGTGCAACTTCTTGCGGCACTGTAATTAGTGCAACGGTGGGTTCGACTTGCAGTGGTTTACTGCGTGCTTGACGACGGCGCGGAGCAATGCTTCGACGTTCCGTTTCACCGCCCGTCTCTGAACTGCGATCATTGCGACGATTCGGCGATCTACGTTTTGCGCGCAGATTGGCATGGATCATCGCCGGATCGTCAGACGGAAGGAGCTGGATTTGTTCGATTTGTGCT
>JACMMY010000012.1 GCA_014378805.1 Moraxellaceae bacterium | reverse complement strand
CGAATGAGCTGATAGATGAATACAAATTAGGAACGTTTACGAACAAATTGTCTAGATTTGACCTTCAGCAAATTACAACCGCTCTACCCCACTATCCAGAGTGGGGGCAATCACAATTTTTTATAATAAAAGCAGAAATTATTAACCAATATAATGTTAGTAGTAATGATTTTAGTCGTGCACTTGAGGTAATAAAAAAACACAGAGAATTTTCTGAATTAATTGGAGTTCCAATTGATATTGATCACGTAAGTTTGGCAAAACTAGCTCCTTATGTAGATTTACATCGAAAAATCTATAAAGGAAGAATTAGGGATGGATCAGCTTTTTCTCACGATGAGATGATTAAAGCCGCAATAGAAGACGGACTTTTAGCGACTTACATAAAAAACAATCTCACAATAGAGGAGATAGCAACATTACACGCATTAGAGGAACACGGTAGCTTAAACTACTATTCGGAGGAGTTCGATTTTTTGCAAAAAGATGATATAAAGCAATCTTTTAATGAAGAATCATTTTTGGAAATGATTAATAGGCTAACAATGCCTAATGCTATTTTGAATATAGAGAAATCCTTAAGGAAAATGAGACAAAATACTCTATTGTCTTGTTTCTAAATTTTCATAAATACTTGTGTAAGCATTAAAACGGTCCACGCTGATAAATACCTTCCAACCCTTGATTCAACTCATCAATCCGCTTTGCATAAGACTGACGTAAGCAGCTCATATTAGTTTTGCATTGATGACGAGTGGATAACCATTCAACTTGTCGATGCTGCATCGCGCCGCGACTGCCCATCGCCATCAGATGTCCAGAGACTTCAAACAGTGTGGTCATTCGCACATCTTGTTTCTGCAATTCCACACTGCGGCAAATGGCTTTTTCATCGGGCAGCCGTGCTTTCGAGCAATGGATACTGTTATCAGCATAGGCAGCTGAATAAGCAAAAACTGACAATCCGAGCATGATAATTTTGATTGGAAATGACTTTAAGGAATACATGATTAGCTTGACCCTATTTATAAATCATCATTAATGTTGTATGAATTGTAATCAGTTTGCGCATTGTCGTTGTGGCATTTTGGCGTTGAATTTGTATCATTTGCTAACAAAAAGCCCACTGCATAGTAGGGATTGGATACGATTTATAATGGTATCCAGCGACTGATTTTTATATAATTAAAACACTATTTAGTGCTACTTTAGAACAACTATGAAGAAGCGTAAACAATTGCGTTTGACTGCGAGCGTCTTTGCAGTGACACTGTTGTCACAGGCCGTTCACGCTGAGATTAACCAAGAAACGCTCGGTAACACCCTTGACGTGCTCGGTGTGATTGCGCGAGTGGCGACAGCTACACCGAAAGCCAATGATCCCAATGTCAGTCCAACTGCAGAACAACGTGCGGCAATTATTGGCGAAATTGCGCGTGGCGCAGGCAATAACGATGACGTCATCAAACAAAACATTGTCGATGCACAATCCCCCATACAGAGTGTATTGGAAGCCGCCTCGTGTGCTAAGGACAACCGCGTGTCGCCGCGCGTAGAGAGTCAATTCAGTAATCAACCTAATTTTATGAGTTCTGCAAAGATGACTCCTATTGTGATTGCCAATGTGTGTGCAAATGCAGTCCGAGTCGGTCAATGGCAAATGCCGTCACCTGAAATCCTCGAATTTACCGCCATGTTTCGACCTGAACAGTCCGAACAAGTGAATACTTGGAAGTTCAAAATCAAACGCCAGATCAGTGGTAACTGGCAATTAGAGTCACGAGAAAATGTGACCTCCGCAAATTAATAAACGCTTAAAACGTCTGTTTAGAAAACGTTTGCTTCTCATAAAGTCGTCGACTCACAAGTTCACCTTCGTTCATTTTTATTAAAATCGTTGCCTTTGTTTAGAGCAGAAAACCTGCCGATCTGACCTTATTTTTTTGTTGCTTAAAAACACTGATTGATTGGTAGTTTTTGCCATTCGGAATAGCAAACCAAGCGCTTGCTTTGTAAAATATTCACCAGCATAATTCAGTCCATCACACTCGTTTTGCATCTATATAGGTCAGTCCCATGAGCGAATTTACGTCTTATTTCAATGAAACCCACGAACAAGTTCGCACTACGATTCGTAAGTTTATGGCAGAACATATCATCTCGAATATTCGTGACTGGGAAGAAGCGGGTACTTTTCCTCGTGAGATTTACCAACTGGCAGGTGATGCAGGAATTCTTGGGTTGGGACATCCTGATGCTTATGGTGGCGTTTGTGAAGGCGATGTCTTTATGAAAGTCGCTGCCAGCGAAGAGCTGATGCGTTCTGGTTCAGGCGGATTGGTCGCGAGTTTAGGCTCTATTGATATTGCGATACCGACGATCGCGAAGTGGGGTAGTGACGAACTGAAACAACGTGTACTGCCTGACGTGATCAGTGGTCGTAAGATTGCAGCGCTGGCGATCACAGAACCCAGTGGCGGATCTGATGTGGCTGGCATCAAAACCCGCGCGGTGAGTGATGGTGATTCCTATCGCGTTTCGGGATCTAAGACATTCATCACGTCAGGAATTCGCGCAGATTACTACACCGTTGCGGTGCGTACGGGTGGTGATGGTTATGGCGGCGTGAGTTTACTGCTGATGGAAAAAGGCATGCCCGGTTTTACCACAGGTCAACCTTTGCAAAAAATGGGCTGGTGGGCGTCTGATACCGCAGAGTTATTTTTTGATGATGTCAAAGTGCCGAAAAGTAATTTAATTGGCGTGGAAAATGCGGGTTTCTTTGCCATCATGACGAACTTTCAAATGGAGCGCTTAAACCTCGCGGTCATGGCTAATATGACAGCGCAGCTTGCACTTGAAGAATGCTTACGCTATGTGCCAGAGCGTGAAGCGTTTGGCAAACCCTTGTCAAAAATGCAGGTGATTCGCCATAAACTCGCTGATATGGCGACGCAAATTGAAGTGAGTCGTGAGTATAACTATCGTGTTGCGGCAATGATTCAAGCAGGCGTGCCCGCGATTAAAGAAGTGTCGATGGCGAAGAATTTTGCCACACGAACCAGTGATTTTGTGACCTATGAAGCGACCCAAATTTTTGGCGGTATGGGTTTTATGCGTGAATCGTTGGTGGAGCGTCTTTACCGTGATAATCGGATTTTGTCGATTGGCGGCGGTACGCATGAAATCATGAATGAGGTGATTGCGAAACAGTTGGGTTTATAGCGAAGGCTTTCTCATTATTTTGGTGAAAGTGCGTTTATAATGCTGAATGCAAGCCCAAATCGAAATAGCTACGAATATAGCCATGCATGATGAGTAAGATCAATATGACCGCATTAGAACAACTCGGATTATGTGATTCGAGAGCAACTCAACTGCATTGTTTACTCTATTGGGCACAGCGTCAGCCTAATAAAATATATATGAATCAACCTATCGAAGGTGGGTTCATCGACCGATTTACTTGGTACGAAGTTGCGGATCAAGTTCTTCGCATGGCGGCGTATTTGCAGTCTTTAGACTTGCCTCCGCGCAGCCAAATTGCCATTTATGGCAAGAACAGCGCGCATTGGATCATGGCTGATCTAGCGATTTGGATGGCGGGTCATGTTTCGGTTCCACTTTATAGCACGTTGAATGTTGATAACGCATGGCATGTGCTGATTCATAGTGAAGCCAAGCTGCTGTTTATTGGGAAACTCGACGGCCAATCCGATAGCTGGTATCAGGTTCGGGAGGTGATTCCAGAGAACTTACCGTGTATTCGCTTGCCACTGTCGCCAGAGTATCAAGGCGCGCCGCAGTGGGATGATTTGATTCGTTCAGTGTCACCATTGGAAGAGGTGGTTTTGCCTGATCCGACGGAACTCGCCAGTATTATCTATACCTCGGGTAGTACGGGTTTACCCAAAGGCATCATGCATAGTTTTGCGTCGATGATGGCACCCGGCGCGGCGCTGAATTCGTTTTTTTCCTTTAATACAGAAGATCGGTTGCTCTCGCATTTACCCCTTGCGCATGTTGCAGAACGGATTTTTATTGAAGCGTCTTCACTGTATTATGGTTCTAATCTCTATTTTGTGGGTTCAAAAGAAAGCTTTCTCGACGATATTCATCGTGCAAGACCGACGATATTCCTTGCTGTGCCGCGATTATGGATCAAGTTTTATCTCGATATCCTTAAACGCGTGCCTTTGATTGCACAGAGTTTTATTTTTAAACTGCCCAAAATTGATCAATTTGCCAAAAATACAATACTCACCGAACTCGGACTGGATCAAGTTCGGGTCGCGTTTACGGCATCAGCGCCAATGCCAGCACACATCATTGCATGGTATCGCAGTCTCGGTTTAGAGCTCAATGAAGCCTATGGCATGACTGAAAATTTTGGCTATTCACATGGTACGCGATCCTATGAGCCTTTGGGTCTAGATGTGGGTCAGCCCTATCCAGGTGTTGAATGTAGAATCGACACGACAGGTGAGATACTGGTCAAAAGCCCAGCCATGATGTTGGGTTATTTTAAGAATCAAAAACTGACTGCAGAAAGTATCACCAGTGATGGGTTCTTGCGGACGGGTGATAAAGGCGTACAGGACGCGCAAGGTCGCTTGACAATTACTGGTCGTGTAAAGGATATTTTTAAGACCTCAAAAGGTAAATATGTTGCGCCGCTGCCCATTGAACGCAGGCTGGGTCGACATACGTTGATCAGCGCAGTGTGTGTTTGTGGCGCTGGATTGACCCAGCCGATTGCACTGGTCATGTTGTCAAATAGCGATCCGAATTCACTCAAGGCGAGTGATCGCCAGAAAATTGAAATAGACTTAAAAGCGCTATTGAAACAGACCAATGCTGAGTTGGAATCACATGAAACACTCGACTGCTTAGTCGTCATCAACAATCCGTGGACGGTTAAGAATGGGTTCCTGACACCAACGCTGAAGATTAAACGGCATGTGATCGAAGCGAACTATGTCGATCAGTTAGACGCGTGGAGTCAACTGAATCAGCTCGTCGTTTGGGAGTAGGGTCAGATATGTGGCAAGACGTGATAAAGTCGTGCCAAAACGTATTACGCGACCAGAAGATCGTCCTGTGTCGATACGCGGTTTCTGCCCCCTTCTTTTGCACGATACAACTGCATATCAGCAAGATGAATCATTGCAAAAATATCTTCGTCACGATTTGTGGAGCAGTACACCCCGAAGCTCTTTCACACGTATGGGTTGATCTTCTCGAATAAGAATCACTTCTTTTTCAATGATGAGTCGGCAGCGTTCGGCAATTTGTCGGGCACTTTCTAAGCTGGTGTTGGGTAGAACGATTAGAAATTCTTCCCCACCATATCGACCCACTTGATCTGAATCGCGGAGTGATGCATTGATACTTGCACCAATGTGACGCAGGACTATATCGCCAGCCGCATGACCGAAGGTGTCATTCACATTCTTAAAAAAGTCGATATCCGCTAAAATAATAGAAAGTGGTTGCGACTCATGCTGCTGTGATTTTTCCTGCGCCAAATATGCGCTAATTCCTCGACGGTTTGCCATTTCCATCAAGTTATCGGTCACGCTTAATTGTCGATAGTTTTCTTCTCTCGACCGCCAGTATTTTACGATTAAATAAGTAGCCGCGATAAAACTAAAATAATGCGGAATGGTTAGAAATAAGGTGCAATAGGAATAGAATACTTTTGCTCGTTGATCGGGTATGGCATCAAATATAAATAATGGCGCATAGGGAACGATATTCTCAATATACAAAAGACAACTGAATAAAAAACTGATGGCTCCTAAAATTAATAATAAAACAGTCACACGATCCTTAAATAAGATCATCGTAAATAATGGTGCTGCTGCCATGACCATTTCTGCAAGCAGCGATAAATGTCCAATAAGGCCCAATACCATCGGGCTAATTAAGTAGAAAGATGTAAAAATATAGGGGACGACGTGCTGTCCGCGGCTTGATGCCTCTAATTGGTTCTTTAACGCCAGCATGACGAGTGCGATCACCATACAGACAATTTTAAACGGAAGAATTTTTTCGATTAGCGTTCCGTTGATATAGGGTGACGGTCTAATCATCCAATAGGCATCGAAAAACAAATATTGAGTAAATACAAACAAGATAAAGTAAGGAATAATCATCGATTTTTGAACAGGCGACGATTCTAGAATGATTCCAATTTTTGAAACTAGGTGATCAATGTACATATTAATCCGACTAGGGAAATTAAAAAAATACAGCCAGTGATGAATTTTTGTTTGATAAAAATAGCCTGTTTAAAAATAACCCAATTGTTTTTTTTCTCAAGTGAATTTGAAGAGTCAGTGACTTTATATTGTAAGTTTATTCTGTGAGTTCTATGACGTTTTACGCTGTTATGCCTTGGTTTTCAGTTATGCTTCTGGTGTGGAAAGTCATCGTTTTGGTGAGCGTTGATGAGTATTCAATACCGATCAATATGATACAAAATGCTTTCGGTTTTGACTGGATTTATTGATATTTAATTTAAGAGCGAAGCTATGGCTAAATTTCAAATCCCATCTTATGTATCGTTATATGCGGCAATGAGTGTCATTCCGAAGGGCAAAGTATTATTCTCCAAAATGGTTTGTTTAAAGGCTCCTTTTTTTAGTTCGATCAGTCCACTCGTCAATGAACTCAACCCAAATTATTGTGAAGTTTTGATGAGCAATCATCGTGCGGTCAGAAATCATCTCGGTATCGTCCATGCAATTGCAATGTGTAATATGGCAGAGCTGGCGGGTGGATTGATGACCGATGCGACTGTGCCAACGACCCATCGTTGGATTCCGAAAGGAATGACGGTTGAGTACCTTAAGAAAGCTGATACCGATTTAAAGGCGATTGGTACGCCACTCGCAGCGTTAGATTTATCAAAACCCAGCGAGTTTCCAGCGCAGGTTGAGGTCTTTAATACAGTGGGCGAACTGGTGTTTCGAGCAAAAATTGCGATGTGGGTGACTCCGAAGAAGTCATTTGTACGAATCTAAAAACAAAATAGCCCATTGAGCGGAGTCGAAATGGGCTATTTTTTGATGAGTGCTTTGTTGAATTCTGTAATCGTTTCGCCGTGAAAGTCGTCCAAGTGATATTCCTGCGGACGTCGACAGGCTCAGTGAACTGCATTGCGCGTTGAGCCTGTTGAACGGTGCAGAAAAAAGACACAAGATGGCAAAACGTCAAAAGAATCTAAACCACAGCAGGTTGACTCATTAATTCAAGACGCTTGCCTTTGGATGGGAGTGCATGGCGCAGGATTCGCCAGCCCACTTGAGACAACTGACGGACAAACGAGCCTTCATTGTAATGTTGACCATAACGCTGGCAAATTTCTTTCACGCCAACCGAGAGCCCTTCATAACGCCATGCAGGAATATCTGGAAACAGATGATGTTCGATTTGATGACTGAGATTACCCGACATAATGTTAAACAGCTTACCGCCTGTCAAATTCGACGAACCACGAATTTGGCGCATGTACCAATGTCCACGACTCTCATCTTTTAGTACTGATTTCGGAAAAATTTCAGCATCTTGGGTAAAGTGACCACAAAAAATAATCGAAAACGTCCACACATTACGGATTCCATTCGCCACAAAATTCCCCACAAAAACAGGCAAAAACATGGGACCCGCGATCAATGGAAAGAACACATAATCCTTAATCAATTGACGGGTCATTTTTCGTTTGGTCGGCTCAAATTCGACTTTAAATTCTTCCTTGGTTTTTTTGCCATTAAACAACATGCCCAAGCGCAATTCTTGGATGGCTACACCCCATTGAAACAACAAGGCAAAAATCACTGCGTACAATGGCTGACCGAGAAAAAATGGTTTCCAGCGTTGTTCAGGAAATAAGCGAATCACGCCGTAGCCGAGATCGTCATCCATGCCTTTGATATTGGTATAGGTGTGGTGCATGTAGTTATGGGTTTTACGCCAATGATCGCTGGTACCAACAATATCCCATTCAAAGGTCTTACCGTTGAGCGTCGGATCGCCCATCCAGTCATATTGACCGTGCATGACGTTATGTCCAAGTTCCATGTTTTCTAGAATTTTTGACGCACCGAGCAGCGCTGTTCCTGCGACCCACGCTGGCGGAAAGAAACTCGCCATTAGCAAGCCACGACCTGCGGCGTTGGTATAACGGACTGCTTTGACAATTTTACGGATATAGGTCGCATCTTGCTCACCGAGATCAGCAACCGCGCCAGCACGTAAAGCATCAATTTCGGCAGCGAATTGGTTAAGTTCTTCTGCGTTCAAACTTCTACTTAAGGATGTATTCATCTTGAATTTTCTCTAATTTAAAGTATTAATAAGAATGAGTTTTTTACAGATCGAGCGTCAGGTCGGAGCGCGCGCTGCTGATGCAGATACGGACGCTCGAACCTGCCTCAGTGTCGCGTTCTTGGGTCAATATGTGTTCGGTCGTGCCTGCTTGTTTGGTACACACACAGGTATTGCAAATGCCCATGCGGCAGCCTGATTCTGGTTTTAGGCCCTGTGCCTCGAGCGCCGCCAATAAAGGTTCACCGCTGGCCACGCGAATAGTGCGGTTGCTTTTGGTCAGATGAATATTGACCTGTTCAGTGCTGTCATGGGTGATGAGTGGAAGGCCAAACGCTTCGCCATAAAAATCTTTCGCCTGTTCTTGCGTCAGTCTGCGCGCTTGCTCAACAAATGCTGCTGGACCGCAGGAATACACAACACGCTGATTTAAATCAGGAACAAGTGTATCCAGCAACGACTGATTGATCCGCTCATAAATAAAGTGATTGGGCGTCTGAAAGTTTTGAGGCGTTTGTTCTTGTGTTAACGCGTAATAAACGTGCAAGTTTGAGTATTTCTGAGTCAGTGCTGAAAATGCTTCAACAAAGCACAATTCGGTTTGGGTTTTTGCCCAATAAATTAATGTCACTTCACCCAACGCACCTTGTGCCACCCATTCATGGATGAGGCTTAGAAAAGGCGTGATGCCACTACCCGCAGCTAAAAAGACGTGTTTTTGATAAACATTGGATAACGTCATTTCACCAAACGGCGCGCCGAGTTCGAGCACATCACCAATTTTGGCGTGTTCGTGTAACCAATTGCTGAATTTACCGCCGCTCATCCGTTTAACGGTGATGGTAAAGACATTTGCTTGGTTTGGAACCATGCTTGGGCTATAACTACGTGTGAAGCGTGCGCCGTTGATTTCTGCTGTGATATTAATATGTTGACCAGCCAAAAATGGCTGAGCGTGTCGATTTGGTTTTAATGTTAAAGTGACACAATCTTGAGATGCTATCTGACGAGCGACAATGCGAGCGAGTGGTCGCTGCCATGACCATGTTGGATTAAGATGACTGACCCAAAAGTCGAAAGCGGTTGGTGAAAAAACCGATTGGACGAGGGTCTGTAGTGGTGCGTTTTGGATAAAAGGATTGTTCAATGCATGTCCCCACATTTGATCTGATTATCGTTTGATTGATAGTTACTTTACACTTGTGCAGACAAGTGTAAAGTAACTTTACCTTTTGTCACAACTCTCTTTATAATGAACCATGCTTTATTGACGAACAGTTGATCCAAATATGCTGAATCCTGCACTACCCATCACTGAATCAGCTGCTCACATGCAAGAAGACCTTTCTTTGCAAAATCTGCCTGTGCAAAATCAGCGCGTTCCACAAGGCCGTAAGGCAGTGATTTCCAGTGAAGAGCTGATTACTGCGGCTTTAAAGCTGGTTGGACCTCACCGTAGCATTTCTACATTAAGCTTACGTGAAGTTGCGAGAGAGGCCGGCATTGCGCCAAACAGCTTCTATCGTCACTTCCGCGACATCGATGAGTTAGCCGTTTCGTTAATTGAATTAGCTGGTACATCGTTGCGCCAAGTGCTCAGCGAAGCGCGGCAACGTGCATCCAATGAGCGGAGCGTGGTGCAGACATCGATCGAAGTTTTTATGGAGCAACTCAGTATTGGAGAGGGTTTTTTACCGATTTTGTTACGTGAAGGCAAAGTCGGTTCAGCTGCATTTAAACAAGCCGTTGAGCGACAATTATGTTTTTTTG
>JACMMY010000126.1 GCA_014378805.1 Moraxellaceae bacterium | reverse complement strand
TCAACTTGACCTCGGATTACCGAAAACGACACAGCAGGCGCTTGGCGCTGAAGTTTCTTCAGCGCATTGGCGATTTCAGGTGGAAACAAGTCCTGATATTGCGACGCAACTTGTCCAATTTTCATGGCAGCGCCTTTCATTTCGCCCAACGTATCAGCGATTTGTGCGCCGATCTTTTCAAACAATTCTGTCCGCGCAATATCTTTTTGTTCTTGCGTGCTATTGATCGACTTGATGGAGTTAGACATCGCTTTGCCCGCGATGCTGGCGGTCATGCCCGCAAGCTTTAAAAAGCGACGGCCTGGGGTAGTAGTGGGGCGATCAGACACGTTAGTTTCCTTTCATAACAATTGTGTGTATTTTGACGTACGTTATGGTCATTGAAGAGTGTCACGCTTCTTGCGCCTTAGCAATGTGTATTGTAAGTAAATTAGGTATTCATTCTTTCATCTTTTTTTTATAAAAAACTTCATTCTATTTGTTCGAATTGATTAAGTTGACTTTCTCCTTAAAGCTAGGTTTTTTAATTGCAAAACGTACTATTGGAAAAATTAGGAGAAGAAAAAAAGCGTATAAAATCATTAACGCGCCTATCCCAGCTAATAGTAGGAAAAACCCAAAAATAATTAATAATGCGCAGCCGCCAAATACCAGAATGATGATTGTTATTTCTCTGGTGAAAGAGGGGCCTTTTTGCTATAAGCCAACCAATCATACCCAATAGAGTGATTGTGCTGAATGCAATTGAAGCTACAGATACAAAACCGAGCATATTTATCCATAGAGAAACTGGTTCAGCTTTTTTCAATAAACTTGGCGAAATATTGATGAGTATAGAGTTGGGTGTAATCATAAATAAGCAGATGAGTAATAATACGGTTGGATATATAAGGTAATAAATATATATCCATGCTTTGGCGATCGATTCTCTTGTTATTGATGGATATGTTTTTTTTATTAAGGATGCCTTCGAAACTATAGTTTGATGTAAGTTCAGTTTTTATAATTTGGTACTTTAAATTTAATCGCTAAGCGTATCTCACTGACGCGCAATCTGAGTAATAACAGCGTGGCTGCCACAGTCAGACCAATCAGTAATCCAAACCAAAATCCTTGAGCGCCGTAGTTGAAGACTCGTGATAACACGATGCCAACAGGAAATGCGACAACCCAATAGGCAAACAAAGTAATCCACATCGGCACGGTCGTGTCTTGCATACCGCGTAGACATCCAGCAGTTGTGACTTGCCATGAATCTACAAGTTGATAGGCCATTGCAAATAATAAAAGTGTTGCAGCTAGCTGCTGAACATCTAAATCACGACTATAAATTGCAGTAATATCGTAGCGAAAGATTGCAATAAAGCTCATCGACAGCAACGCTAAACTACTGCCTAAAATCAAACCAACACGACGTAGCCGACGCATTGCAATCGCATCTTTTTGCCCATAAAACTGACCCATCCGAATCGTCACCGCTGTTGCCAACGACAAAGGAATCATAAAGAGTTGAGTCGTTGCAGATAAAGCCACTTGGTGAGCTGCAATCACTGTTTCACCCAATGGGCTTAATATAATTGCAGCGACACTAAATAATGCCACTTCAAAGAAAATAGCAATACCAATCGGAAAGCCTAAAACGATAATGCGACGAATGAGCATAAAATCTGGGTGATTATAATGACTCAAAATTCGAATTGCTCGATAAGGTCTTGCACAGGATAGATAGACAAGCAGAGTGACCAACATCAACCATTGTATAATAGCGGTCGCAAAACCACAGCCTGCACCGCCTAACGCTGGAATCGTCAAACTGCCGATTTGATAGCCATAGATAAACATATAGTTCATTGGTACAGTGAGGATTAGACCGACGATACTAATGATTGTGACTGGGCGAGGGCGCCCTAATGCTTCGGTATAGCAGCGCAACGTCGTGTAAAAAGCGATAGCAGGCATGCCAAATGAGATGCCATATAAAAATAGTTTGGTCTTTTCGTGTAGTGGTAGCGGTATTTCCAGCGGAGAAAATAAAAGCGGAGACAGTTGCAGCAATAGCATGCCTGTTAAGCCTAAAACAAAAGCTAACCACAAGGCTTGACGCGTGATCAGCGGAATGCGCTTAACTGAATTTTGATCATGAATTTGTGCGCCGTAAGCTTGTGCAACCAACGCCGTCGTAGCTTGCAAAATACCGCTAATCAAAAAAATTAAGGGTAGCCAGAAACTGACTCCCAAAGACACCGCTGCAAGATCCGCAGGCGACACGCGTCCCGCCATGATCGTATCAACTAATCCAAATGCTGCTTGCGCCACTTGAGTCATTAGGATGGGCAGCATGAGCGTCAGTAAAGTACGCACCTCAATCACAAAAAGCGGTGCGTTCCTAAAGAGCTGTTTTGGTGATATATGTATAAACATACGGTTGAAAAAATTAGACAATCAAAAAAACCATCAATAAGAGTATGTGAATGCTTCTATTGTAGAGTAAGTTAATCGAGTGCATCGACGATTTATATGTTTTTTGTCAATCAAGATTCATGACGACTGTTAAAAGGATTCCCAGAATGTCTACGTTTCGCGTTCATTATTTCCAGCATATTGTAGGTGAGGGAGTCGGTAGTCCTGAGTCTTGGTTAAATAGAAACCATGCACATGTCAGCGTCACTGAGTTCTTTCGTTTGGAAAAAGGAGTCGCGTGCGTAGAGTTGCCAAACCCAGACGATGTGGACTTGCTCATTATTATGGGTGGTGAGATGAGTGTGAATGATGAGGATATTTA
>JACMMY010000125.1 GCA_014378805.1 Moraxellaceae bacterium | reverse complement strand
TTCTACCTGCCTTTGCACTTGGTTCCGTCGTTGCGGTTGCGATTGATGCCTTATTTTCCGGTGTGCTGAATTATCCTCTCAGTCAAATGCTTGGGGTTTGGTCATTGGCCTGGTTGATTTCTTTATTACCGATTGTTCATCCACTCAACCCAATTGGATCAATAAACAACAACCAACTCGTAAACGTGACTTCGAATAAATCTGCAAAATCATTACATTTAATGCTTAAAATGATCGCTGTGATAGCAATCCTAGCCATACTTTTCGTGCATGGCAAGGATATCATCTGTCGTAATTGTATGAGCACCGACGACTATAATGCACCGCGATTTTGGCAATATGGTCGCGCATTACACTTAGTACCCATGGGTTCTGAAGTCATCAACCACATCCAAGATGCATTACTCAAAAATCGCTAGCCGCCAACCTCACATACAGAGAATCACATGACCATCAATCACGTCAGCGACAATCCAACACAAAATGATATCGAGTGCGTCCGTTCTTTTTTGCTCGATTTGCAAGCGCGTATTTGTGCTTCGCTTGAAGGCGAAGAGCAGCAAAATGGCGGCACTGCACACTTTGTTGCTGATGATTGGCTTCGTCCAGAAGGCGGTGGCGGACGTTCATGTGTCATGCAAGGCGGGACCATTATTGAAAAAGGTGGCGTAATGTTTTCGCATATTGATGTGAAGCATTTGCCGGCATCGGCAACGGCGCGCCATCCGCAAATTGAAGGTTCAACTGCACAAGCACTCGGCTTATCAATCGTTATTCACCCAAAAAATCCACACGTTCCAACAACTCACGCCAACATCCGTTTGTTTGTCGCACAAAAAGAAGGCATGCAAGCAGTTTGGTGGATGGGCGGTGGATTTGATCTTACGCCCTATTATCCTGTGGAAGAAGACTGCGTGGCATGGCATCAAGCCGCGTTTGATCTTTGCGCCCCCTTCGGCGAATCTGTTTATTCGGATTATAAAAAATGGTGCGATGACTACTTCTATATTAAGCATCGTAATGAACAACGTGGAATCGGCGGATTATTTTATGATGATTTAAACGCTTGGGGCTTTGCGCGTTGTTTTGAATTTATGCAACGTGTGGGTGATGGTTTCATTGAGGCGTATATCCCCATCGTACAAAAACGTAAAAACATCCCATACACCGAAGATCAACGCGAATTTCAGCTCTACCGTCGCGGACGCTATGTCGAATACAACTTGGTATATGATCGCGGTACGTTATTTGGTTTGCAAACAGGTGGACGGATTGAGTCAATTTTGGTGAGTTTACCGAATTTGGTGAGTTGGCATTACCGTGCCGAATGGGCTGAAGACTCAGCAGAATCAAGACTCACCTCTTATTTTCTCAAGCCTCGAAACTGGTTAAGCACCCATAAAGACCTTGAACTGAAAGATCTGGAAAATTCATAATATGAAAAAATTCGCCGTCATCGGCAATCCAATAGCGCATAGTCGTTCACCTGAGATTCATCAGGCGTTTGCCAGACAAACTGGCATTGAGCTGAGTTACGAAAAAATTCTTGCGCCGCTAGATGGTTTTGCTTCAACAATTAAAGAATTTTTTGCTCTAGGTGGCATGGGTCTGAACGTTACTGTTCCATTTAAGGAAGAAGCATTTGCGCTGTGTGACATCTTAACTGAACGTGCCCAAGCTGCGCGTGCGGTGAATACCTTATGGATGCAAGGCGATCAATTGCATGGCGATAATACCGATGGTGCTGGACTAGTGAATGCGATTTCAGCTTTAAAGTGGCCGTTGAATATAAGCCGCATTTTGATTCTCGGTGCTGGCGGTGCAACGCGAGGTGTTGTGCTACCATTGGCAAGTGCTGGTGCAACAGAGATCGTGATTACTAATCGCACTCTGGCGCGCGCGGAGTCACTGGCAGAGGACTTATCTGTATTTATAAAAAATACAAATCTGCATGTACTGGCGTTAGATCAACTCGCAGGTCACTTTGACCTTGTCATCAATGCCACATCGGCAAGCTTATCGGGCGAAGGAATTGCACTACCCGACTCACTGACCTTCAACTACGCTTACGAAATGGCCTACGGAAAACCGTCTAGTTTCATGGATCAAGCGAAGAAACGCGACGTGCTGACCGCAGATGGATTAGGAATGCTAATTGGACAAGCGGCTGAGGCTTTCTTTGTTTGGAACGGCGTCAAACCAGATTTAACTCATTTTTCTCTTTAAAAAGTCTATCGCAATCGCAATTCACACCATCATTTGCCAGAATACAAAAATCGAAGTCTGGCAAATGATGCAGTGATGACAAATAATTTAATTTAAATTAAGATTTTTTTGGAATTAAATTCCAATTAAGCACAAAATCACACAAAAAACAATGGCTCAAAAAACGCATTTTCTAACATAATTCATTATACAAAATGAGACATTGGGGTTTATTATTCGATCCAGCGAAATTCTTATCGCATCTTATTTCTTCCTTAACGGGGTTACTTATGCCAGCTTATAAAGCTCCTCTTCGCGATGTTCGTTTCTTAATGAACGAAGTGTTTGATTTCCAAGAACACTACAAATCATTATCAAATGGCGCACTTGCTGATCCAGATACAGTCGACATGATCTTGGAAGGCAGTGCCGATATGTGCGAAAATATTCTTGCACCGCTCTATCAATCCGGTGACGCAGAAGGTTGTCATTTTGACAACGGTGTAGTGACGACACCTAAAGGTTACAAAGAAGCTTACGCTCAATTTGTTCAAGGTGGCTGGCAAGGTCTGTCATATCCAGAACAATACGGCGGTCAAGGCTTACCGATGTCATTGAACCTACTTAAATCAGAAATGATGGGGACGGCTAACTGGTCGTTCACCATGTACCCAGGACTCTCCATGGGTTGCATGAATACTATTTTGCAATTCGGGACTGAAGAGCAAAAAAATCTCTATATGCCTAAACTGGTTGAAGGCACATGGAGTGGCACAATGTGTCTCACAGAACCACAATGTGGTACCGACTTGGGTCAAGTAAAAACCCGCGCCGAGCCAGAAGCGGATGGCACATACAAGCTATATGGCACCAAGATTTTCATTTCTGCTGGCGAACATGATCTGACAGAAAACATCGTCCATATCGTATTGGCTCGCCTTCCAGATGCACCGAAAGGCACCAAAGGGATTTCGTTATTTATCGTGCCGAAATTTACACCAAATGCAGATG
>JACMMY010000124.1 GCA_014378805.1 Moraxellaceae bacterium | reverse complement strand
TACCCTGAATCACCGCGCCCTTTTCGACGTCTAGCCCTTTGCCTTTTAGGCTTTCTTCAAATAGGGCGGCAAAAGATTCCATCATGGTATAACCTGTTTGTGTATAGCCGCGCAGGGTCAATCTGCTGCGGATCGGATTGAACTAAACCAAAACACCTTAATCTAAAAAAAGATCATTGACCGCGTTTTGGTTTAGTTTTAAAAAAAACTAAAAGCTCCCAGCCAACACGTCTTATATAAAGACAAGTCGAATAAAAGCAAAACTTTAAAATAGCTTATTGAATACGAGAATCGATATAACTTACAAGCTCAGCAAACACCTCTTCAATCCCTTTCGACGAGCTATCTACAAACAACGCATCGTCAGCAGGTTTAAGCGGTGCAACAGCACGCTCCGTATCACGTCGATCACGTGCTTCAATATCAGATAAAATATCGCTCATATTAGCATCAATTGCCATATTTCGCAATTGATTTACACGACGTTCCGCACGTGCAACCGCAGATGCTGTCAGGTAAATTTTGGCTGGTGCGTCGGTGAAAACAACCGTTCCCATATCACGACCATCAGCCACCAGTCCTGGCAATACAGCAAAATCATGTTGACGTTGCAATAACGCAACTCGCACTTCAGGAATCACAGCAACTTGAGACGCCAGACTACCCGCTTGTTCGGTACGAATCGTTTGAGTCACATCGTTGCCATCCAGCAACACAACGAGCTGCTGATCTTGATTCGGGACAAACTGAATATCCAGATGAAGCGCTAAATTGACCAATTGCGTAGTCGGCACAATGCTGTCACGGAATGAACCATCAACAAACAAACCTTGCTGTTCGGCTTTTAGACCAAGCAAACGATACAACGCGCCAGAATCCAGCAGGTTGTATCCATAATGCACAGCTAAACGCGCTGCTAGCGTTCCTTTCCCAGATCCACTCGGTCCATCAATCGTGATGACTTTCGGTAACTCTGTTGACTCATCTGCCATAACTTTAATAGTCCGATTCGTACTTAGATGGTTTTCGCTAATTTTTTCAAACCCTTGACCAAGCCAAGCTTGATACCTGCCAGAAGGATATGTCCCGAACCTGGAATTTTACCTTCAAGTTCAATCGTATAATTCAGCAAAGTACCTGAGCCTTCTGGGGTAAAAATCAAACGTCCGACATGGTGTTTAATAAGTGGATTATTAATCAGTACATATTCGATGAATTTATTAGGTTCATATTCAGTAATTTGTTCATACACTGGCGTCACAGACCCAATGCCCATTTTACGTACAGAACCGACACCATCTGGATGATGTGTGTCAGCAGAATCCTGAATGCGCGTTACTTGTAACGGAGCAAAACATTCGCCTAATCCAGCATGTGTACCCAATACAGCAAAGACTTGCTCTGGTGATTGTTTAAAATGCTGTTGAACACTAATTATTGCCATGATCTGATCCTTTTCTCTAAAAATATGTCACATTAACCCATTAAAATTGCTTTTTACTAAACTGTCATATCTGGTGTTTGAGTCTCACAAAACTGTCCTTCCCAACGACTAATCACGATGGATGCCAACGCATTACCTACCACATTCACCACGGTACGCGCCATATCCATAATGCGATCAATGCCAGCGATAAACGCCAAGCCTTCCGCTGGAATACCGACCGAACCCAAGGTCGCTAGCAACACCACGAAACTCACACCTGGCACGCCCGCAATCCCTTTACTGGTCAGCATCAACACAAATACCAAAGTAACCTGCTGCCCAATCGATAAATCAATGCCATACAACTGCGCCAAAAAGATCGCCGCTATCGACTGGTAGAGCGTACTGCCATCCAGATTAAACGAATAACCCGTTGGAATCACAAATGCAACAATGTGTTTAGGTACGCCAAACCCTTGCATCTTCTCAATTAAACGAGGCAACACCGTCTCAGAACTGGCTGTGCTATAAGCCAAAATCAGCTCTTCTCGTAAGAGACGAATGATATCAAACAATCGCACCCCAACCCAGCGCGCAATTGAACCAAATACGACAAAAATAAAAGTAAACATCGCGAGATAAACCACACCGACTAATTTTACCAAAGGAATCAAAGCTGTTAATCCAAATTTACTCACCGCGACAGCCATCAACCCAAATACACCCAGCGGCGCAATATGCATAATCATGCGTGTCACCCAAAACATACTTTCTGCAGCCTGACCAAAAAGACTAACCAGCGGCTTACCCTTTTCACCCAGTGAAGCTAACCCTAAACCAAACATCACACTGAAGAAAATAATCGCCAGCATGTCGCCTTTTGCCAGCGCATCAAAAATATTGGTCGGAATCACATGAACAAACGTATCCACAAAGGAATGATGTGCAACGGTATGTTCAGATGCGACATAACTCGAAATATCGGTTTTGGTGAGCCCTGACAACTCGATACCGACCCCTGGTTTCAGCACATTGGCAAAGACCAAACCGACCAGAATGGCAAACGTGGTAATGAGCTCGAAATACAACAAAGTTTTACCACCCAATCGCCCCAACGCCTTGATATCGCCTGTACCCGCGACACCAACAATCAATGTACTGATCACAATCGGCACAACAATCATTTTAATCAAGCGAATAAACAGATCACCGAGCGGCGCAATCCACGTGGTAATCCACGCCTGACCCGAAAACAACCACCCGACAATAATCCCAGCAACCAAGCCAATGACGATTTGCCACGCCAGTGACGGCATAGGGATTAATGGTTTTTTGTGTTGTTTATGACTCTCGTAATCAAGGTGCGCGACCTGCTCGGCAGATGGGTCAATATCGGTCATACAGAACTTCCTTGTAAACCAGCCTTGGTTATTTTAATGTGATTGAATACTGACTTTAGTATTGTCGATCTTAAAACCAATTGAATGAATTCATTCTTATTTTTTGTAAATCTTTAAAACGATCAAGAATATCTCAAAACTTCAATAACTGATTGAGGCTGTCGAAGTGCGCAGCATATAAGCGACACTTCGACTCCGCTCAGTGAACTGCTAGTTGACGACCTTAACATGACTCACAAAATTACAGGGCTTGGTCTCACTATTGAGCTGTGACTCTAGAATCGTGGTCCATGCCGTTTTACATGCACCCGTTGAACCCGGTACGCAGAAAACTAGTGTACGATTTGCCATGCCTGCAAGTGCACGTGACTGCAAAGTACTCGTGCCAATTTCAAGTAATGAGTAATGGCGAAACAACTCACCAAAGCCTTCAACCTCTTTATCAAACAAAGGCGCTAATGCCTCTGGCGTACTATCACGACCCGAAAAACCTGTGCCGCCAGTGGTAATCACCACCTGAATATCGTTGGATGCAATCCATTTCGACACCACCGCACGAAGCTGGTAAATATCGTCTTTCACAATCGCGCGATCTGCTAGTGTATGACCTGATGCAGTCAGCACATCACACAAGTATTGCCCCGATGTGTCGGTAGCAAATTCACGTGTATCTGAGACGGTTAAAATCGCAATATTCAATGGTTTCATGTAACTATTCTCGTGTATTAAACAATCGTTTATTCAGCAGTCTTAGCTCTGCGCGCTTTAAAAAACAATTTAAGAAGCGCAGCACTTTCCTCAGCCATTAAGCCACCAACAAAACTAAAGCGATGATTATAAAAGCCATTATCCAGTAACTGTCTTGCACTCACCAATGAACCTGCGCGCGGCTCTGCTGCTGCATAAATAACACGTGCCACTCGCCCATGAATCATTGCACCTACACATTGGGTACACGGCTCAAGCGTTACATATAACGTGACGTCAAGCGGCAATCGATAGTTTTGCAGTCGTTGACAGGCATCGCGAAGCGCACAAATTTCCGCATGTGCTGTGGGATCATGTTGAGTAATCGGTTGATTAAAACCCTCGCCAATAATTTGACCATCATGCACTAAAACCGCACCGACAGGAACTTCTCCGAGATCGGCAGCACGCTTGGCTAAATCCAAAGCGGTTGTCATCCAGATGTGGTCTTGAGTGGTAAAAAGCTCTGGGGTTGCTTTAATATTGGTTATCGTCATTAAAAATATTGCAGCCTAACCTTTAGATAAATTATGTGGGTAACAATCAAATTCAACAACATTTTAGATCATTTCATACTAGTATGATGAAAACGCCTTATTGAATATTTAAAACTCTGGAGAAAGAAAATTGCCGTTTCTTCTCATTAAATACCTAACGACCGCAGCACTTGTCATCCTCATCTCAGAAGTTGCAAAGCGCAGCGACAAATTTGGCGCACTCATCGCCTCCCTTCCACTGGTCACACTTCTGACACTATTTTGGCTTTATTTTGAGAAACAACCTGATTCAAAAATTGCCAATCATGCGTACTATACGTTTTGGTACGTCGTGCCAACAATGCCGATGTTTCTGGTTTTTCCACAGCTATTACAACGTTTTGGTTTCTGGGCGGCCATTGCTTGTAGCGTCATGATCACTGTTATCAGCTTTGGGTTGTTTGCATTTGTTGCTCGTCGCTTTGGTGTTGATTTACTTTAGCAACTAGATGCATTCTGCGCAAAAACTTCATGACATCCAGTTTCATCCAAAAAAATACGATAATGAATGAGCTTAGTGTAGGCTTTGGCAATTGATCGATCACGAATTAAAAACTGCTTTAAATCTATCGAGTTATTTACTTCAATTAGCTCAAAGTAGGAGTCATTTAACATCTCCACCGTACAATTTGGCAAAGCGGTGAACTGATGCCATCTAACTCGATCAAAGTTAATAATAAAATCAGGAGTTTCTGAAAATTTAATAACTAGCCTAGCATTGCCGCCAGTCATCAGAAAATCACAACCTTCATATTGTCCAGTATCAAATTCAGGTAGATTTATTATCATCTATTACCCCCTTACTCAATGATTTAAAAGAAAGCTAGCCTAACTACTAAAAAAATTGTTACATGAAACTAACCTAACTGCCAATCTATCGGCTGCTTCCCATATTGCACTAAATATTGATTTGCCTTAGAAAATGGACGCGAACCAAAGAAACCACCGCGATTTGCGGCCAACGGAGACGGATGCGCCGCAGTCAACACCAAATGACGTTCGCTATCAATCCGCTTACCTTTCTTCTGTGCATACGCGCCCCACAAAATGAACACCGTATGTTCGGTATGATCATTCACCACATCGATCACTTGATCGGTAAACTCTTCCCAACCGCGCCCTTGATGGCTCGTCGGCGTCCCTTCAACCACAGTCATCACACTATTCAGCAGCAACACACCTTGCTGAGCCCATGCAGTCAAATCACCATGACCCGCAGGCTTAATGCCAGTATCGGTAGAAAGCTCATGCAAAATATTACGTAATGACGGCGGAATCGGGATACTACGTTGTACCGAAAACGACAGACCATTTGCTTGACGGGCACCGTGATAGGGATCTTGTCCCAAAATCACGACTTTGACTTGATTCAGCGGCGTAGTATTAAATGCATTAAAAATCAAATGATTCGGCGGATAAATCGTCAACTCTTGTTTTTTTTGCTCAACCAAAAACTGACGTAACTTATTCATGGACTCACTAGTCAGTGCATCCGCTAAAGCGGCTTTCCAACCCTCGTCCAATTGGACGCGCGCAAGAGTTGCGGCTTTGCTATTTTCAGGCTGGTTGTCTTGAGGATTTTGCGAAAGTTCGGTCATATAAATACTATTTTTCATTGAATAAGGTTTACTTTCATAAAACATTGATCATTAAACGACTTGATACTTTAAACAGGGTTGATCACATTGATCGATTTAAAGTTTCATTCAACACTTTTAATCAAAAAATCTGACGCCGCATTTTAAAATACCAACTCTTGCTGAGTTAAATCACAAAGTCGCTG
>JACMMY010000123.1 GCA_014378805.1 Moraxellaceae bacterium | reverse complement strand
TTCTGGGTTGCGCGGATGATTATGATGACGTTGCACTTCGTGAAGAACGAGGACGGCACGCCACAAGTGCCGTTTAAAACCGTCTATGTGCATGGTTTGGTACGCGATGGTGAAGGACAGAAAATGTCCAAATCCAAAGGAAACGTCCTCGACCCGATTGATTTGATTGATGGTATTGATTTAGAAAGCTTGGTTGCCAAACGTACCACTGGTTTGATGAATCCGAAAGATGCCGCCAAGATTGAAAAATCAACACGTAAAGAATTTGCTGACGGTTTACAACCTTACGGTACAGACGCGCTGCGCTTCACCTTCTGCGCGCTAGCGAATACAGGCCGCGACATCAAGTTTGATCTGAAACGTGTCGAAGGCTATCGCAACTTCTGCAACAAGATTTGGAACGCAACCCGCTTTGTGATGATGAATTGCGAAGGGCACGAAATCGCCCAAGTCGCACGTCCTGAACTCTGGGAATTGCCTGAGCAATGGATCGTCAGCCGTTTGCAACGCTGCGAAGAAGCGGTGCATAAAGCCTTTGCTGACTATCGCTTGGATCAGGTCGCGCAAACGATTTATGACTTTGTATGGACGGAATATTGCGACTGGTATGTCGAACTGACGAAGCCTGTGTTAAATGGTGATACTTCACCAGAACGTAAAGCCGAAGTGCGCCGCGTGTTGCTGGCGACATTGGAAACGTGTTTGCGTTTACTGCATCCGCTGATGCCGTTCCTGACCGAAGAAATCTGGCAGACGCTTGCGCCGATGATTGGTCGCAAGAACACCGATTCGATTATGCTTGCCGCTTATCCGCAGCCTGACCACAGCAAAATCAGTGTTCAAGCTGAGTCAGACATGCAGTGGTTGCAGGATTTGATTACTGCGGTGCGTAACATTCGCGGTGAGATGAATCTGGGTAATGCTCGCCTGTTGCCTGTCCTCCTGCAAAATGTTTCTGCGACTGAACAAGAGCAACTTGCGCGTATTGCACCGATGTTTAAGGCGTTGGCGAAAGTTGAGTCGTTGGACTTCTTGGCGGTGGGTGCTGAGCCGCCGTTGTCATCGAGTTCAATGATTGGTCAAGTGAGTTTGTTTGTGCCGATGAAGGGGTTAATTGATCCGAAGGCGGAACAAGCGCGCTTGCAGAAAGAGATGGATAAACTGCAAAAAGCCGTCGAGATGTTGGCGAATAAGCTGTCTAATGAAGGCTTTGTTGCGAAAGCGCCGCCAGCCGTTGTAGAAATTGAACGCGCTAAATTAGCGGAACAGCAAGAACAGTTGGGTCGTTTGCAAGTGCAGATCGGGCAATTGGCAGCATTGTAAGTTCACGCAGCATATCTCACTGAGCTTGTCGAAATGCGCGGTACTTTGGAAACAAAGTATCGCGTTTTTTATTGGTTTTAATTTTGAAAATTATCAAGTTTGTGTATGCTGCGGGCTTGCCCCAGCAAAGGCATTAGCGGTACAAAAAGCGCTAGATGAAGCCGACAAGCTAACCACTCGATATGATTTTTAAATTGAAATAACGAAACACCGATAAGGTTGCAATACGTTGCAAAAGGTTTATCATTGAAACCTACCCGTAATAAACGAGGCAAATAATCATGTCCGCAACCGCAATCAAGATTGACCAACAGATGGTTTCTGCTGCACGCGTGCATGGTGCAGCAATGAATCGCAGTGCGACCAAACAAGTTGAATTTTGGGCGCGTATCGGTAAGATTGCTGAGGAAAATCCTGATCTTAATTTCAATGATATTAAAGATCTGTTGATTAGTTTAGAGCAAGTCAAAGCTGGCATGGTTACTGAATATCAGTTTGGATGATTGTGATAACAGTTTTAATGATCATTCAACAAACCCATGATTTCGCGCGTACAGCCAAAAAACTCTCAAAACAACAAAAATTAGAACTCGATAAAGCCGTTAAAACAGTCAGTAACACGCCAGAAATTGGTGAGATGAAACAGGGCGATTTGGCTGGCGTTCAGGTTTATAAATTTAGAATGAATAATCAATTAGCACTACTCGCCTACCGTTTTGAATTAGAAATCGTGACGCTGTATTTGCTTAAAATTGGCAGTCATGAGAATTTTTATCGGGATCTAAAAAGGGATTAGAAGAAAGACAAATTATCGCGTTTTTCATTGTGGATTCATGTTTTTGCTCGGTCACGGTTGGTCTTTTTAATTTTGCGCAAATACGGTATCTTTCATGGAAGAAGTGCTGATTTGGTCAACTCACAAGGACAATAATTAAATGGCTTATATTTGCAATGATTGCAGCAACAGATCAACCAAAAGATTTCCTAGCGGTAAATGTCCTGCCTGTGATTCCTATAACATTAGATCAACCGATAAATTTACGTTAACCTCAACTCAAGAAAGAAAACCAAAAACGCTGTTTGAGATCTTTATTTTAATATTATTATGGGGGTTAATCGCTTACGGTGGTTGGAGTAAGTATTATCGTCATGATCAGCCTGCCAAGCCAAATGCTGTGCCTACGGCAACAAAAGCAGAAGATCCTGCGCTTGGTTATTGATAATATCGCTTTCGTGTATTTATAAATGTTTAATACCTGAACTTTAAAATGTACTCGAGATGCTGACGAAGAAGCTGGGATTCGCCTCAGCTTACTTTCACTTATTTTTTTATAAAAAATGCTTAAAGAAATATTAAATGCTACGTAAATCCATTCAAGTTGTCTCTTTTATTGCCCTCATATGCTCTTTTGTCTGGCTAATTTATAAACCAGATTATAATTCTGCATTTGCAACATTTGTAGCTCTTGCAAGCTTCCTTTCATCTTTTCTTTTAGAGAAGACACCAAATAAACCTTCCAAGAAACAATCTCAGAAAGTATCAAAAGGCGCGATAGGTATTCAAGCTGGCGGCAATGTAAGTAATATCCGTATCAAAGAAACTGCTGGTGACAATGATGCTAAATAAAGGACTAGAACAAAAAGCAACTGATGGTGGCACTGCGGTTCAGGCTGGAAGGGATGTCATAATCATTGCTGGGATTGACGAGAAGCGCGCACGAGAAATTTATCAAGAAATGATCTTGCAATTGAGAAGAGAATATTCTCAAGAAGCTTTAGATATTGCAAATACAAGAGTTACAGAATTTGAAAATCGGCTAATGCCTAAAATGGAAGAAGTAAAAGGAGCAGTAGAAGCATTCGCTGATCCTAGCTTTCAACTATTGCTATGTGAAGCCCAAAAGACTGCAGCCGCCACTGAAAGACCAGCAGATTATGACATTTTATCTGAATTACTATTACATAGATTTCTGAAAGGTGGGAATCGATTTATACGGGCTGGAATTAATCGTGCTGTTGAAATAGTTGATGAAATTTCTGATGATGCGTTACTTGGATTAACTGTGTTCCATGCTGTATCAACATTTACTCCACTCAGTGGCGATCTTCATCAAGGTCTAAATGTTTTAGATAACTTATTTGGGAAATTATTTTACGGGAAGCTTCCCACTGGGAAGGATTGGCTTGACCACCTAGATTTACTAGATGCTGTTCGTATAAATTCATTTGGTAGTGTAAAAACTATACAAGATTACTATCCAGAGACTTTGGCAGGGTATGTAGATATTGGTATTGAGAAAAATTCAGGTGATTATGAGAAGGCGGTTGAAATTCTGAATAAGAATAACGTATCTCAAACTATATTGGTTGATCATGCTTTTAATAATAATTTCATGAGATTAAATATAGCTAAGAAAGCACATACATCTCATCTTTTATTACAACAATCAATGCCGAATAATCCCACCGTTTTTTTTCAAACACCTTTATCTGAAGAGCAAAGAAAGGCTCTCGATTCCATATATGAGCTGTACAAGCAAGACAGCAATATGAAACAGCAATATATAAATTTATTTATGGAAGAATGGAACAAAAGACCTAACCTAAAAATGCTTCGAGAATGGTGGGATAATATTGGCACAGCTGTCCAGATTACTGCTGTTGGAAAGGTTCTAGCCCATTCAAATGCTCAAAGATGTGATAAAACTTTACCACCAATGGATTAGCAAGCGCAGTCTGGGGCTCGCCCCAGTAAGCGTAGGATGGGCTTCAGCCCATCTCTCTGCATCCGAACGCATATCAGTTAATATTTCAAAACCCTTTGATGGGCTGAAGACCATCCTACATATGGATATTCAATAAAAATTTAAATCAACGAGCCCCAGCAGCCTTCGGTGGAGGTTCAATTAATGCTTTAAGAATCACACCTCCCAAACCACCTTCTCACCCTGCTTCTGCCAAGCCTCCGCAAACGGTAAATAACGCGCCTCGATCACATTTCGTTTGATCTTCATGGTCGGTGTCAGGAAACCATTTTCCATCGTCCACTGGTCTTTCACCACCACCGCAAATGCCAACTTCTCATGATCTTCCACAGTCGCATTCACCGCAGTCAACAAATGATCAAACTCAGCCGTCAACGTATCACGACTCAGTGAACCCTTGTCCAACGCCTGACGTGTATCCAGCGACAACATCAGCAAAATAAACGGCTGCGGCAGATTTGGACCCGTGACACAAGTCACCTCGATGCGAGGACTATTAAACTTATTCTCGATCGGTGCAGGCGCAATATATTTACCCTTACTGGTTTTAAACAACTCCTTCACGCGCCCCGTAATCCGTAAACGCCCTTCCGCATCAAACTCGCCACGATCACCCGTCTTAAAATAACCATCGACTGTCATCTCCTCGGCAGTTTTCTCTGGCAGCTTATAATAGCCCAGCATCAGACTCGGGCTTTTCACCTCTAACTCACCATTCTCATTAATCCGACTCAACGTCCCCGGCGTTGGACTCCCGACATAACCAATCCGAACCTTGCCCGGACGGCACAAATGAGAATTCCCAAAATCCTCGCTCATCCCATAGACTTCAAGCAGCTCAAGCCCTAATTTGCGATACCACAAAATAATATCAGGTGGTAACGGCGCTGCACCCGTCAACGCAAAACGAATCTGATCCATACCGAGTTCAGTCAGGATTTTCTTTTTCACAATGCCCGAGATAAATGGAATAGCAAATAAAATGCGCTGCTTTGCTGGCGGAATTTTGTGATTGATTGCCAAATAAAACTTCGTCCACAGCCTTGGTACAGAGAAAAAGATCGTCGGGCGCGCGCGTTTCATATCCGTCTGAAAGGTTTCTAACGTCTCAGCAAAATACACACGAAAACCCGCATAGAGTGAGTTGGTTTCAACCGCCGCACGTTCCGCCACATGAGCAAGCGGCAGATAGGACAACATACGGTCATTTTCAGTGACGCCCATTTCATCTTTCAGACCTTGCATCCCGCCCGTCATCGTCCGAAAACTGTGCATCACGCCTTTGGGCTTGCCTGTGCTACCCGAGGTATACACAATCGTTGCCAGTGCATCGTCGTCACGCTGCACCACGTTTTGCAGCGGCGCATGTAGCTTCATCAAATCCAACCATTGCACCACATCCTGACGCGGTGACATTGGCAAACTGACGAGGGGTAAATCGGGGGGAAGATGGTCTTTTACATCATTCCACGTATCTGTCGTCCCATCCATCTTGCCCAAAATCAGCAGCTTGGCTTCGCTATCTTGCAAAATATATTGCGCAGTTTCAGCATTCAACGTCGAGTACAACGGTACACTCACATGCCCCGCCAGCCAAATCGCCAGATCGGCAATAATCCAATGCGCGCTGTTCTTACCCAAAATACCGATATTACTGCCCTGTGGAAAGTTCAGAGAAAGTAGGTAACTCGCACCTCGGCGTGCTTGATCGGCCACTTCACGCCATGTGTAATCAACCACACGACCATCCGCATAAGGCTGGGTGAGATAGATCGCGTCAGGTTTGGTTTGTTCCCAGTGCAGCAGGCAATTAATCAGGTTTTTATAGCTCGCTTGCATATCCGTTGTCATTATTGCTTTCCTTAAGATGCTGCATGATCGGCAGAATATATTTCACCTCTCTTAGGTTTAACGGAAGCGGAATGGCGAGTCAATATTGTATTTGTCCAGATTAGGTAAAAATAAAGCCATCAGTATAGGATCAAGCCCTTTTAAATTAAAAAGGATGAAATATTGATCAAGTTGCAATACGTTGCAATAGGGATTAATAGGTTAAAAAGCAGGCTCATCTTTTTTATGATCCGCGTTGAAAACAATCACCGTACAAAAACCACCCATCACTAATAAGATCAAACATAGTAAAAGGATCAATGGTCTTTTTTTGACAACAATCAAAATATATAACTTACGGACTAATAGCGCGATCAATGCAGCTATTACCGATACAACTATTATTGTGTCTAGCATTAAGCTTATCCATACTAATTTTTTTGCTAGGATTTTTTCATGAGAATGTACGTAGAATACTTTAAGGAACACAACCCATCACTCTGAATTAATCAGGCAATGGGTTTACGATCTTTGCTCCTCAAAGAATCAAATAATCCTTCCCGCCATTCTCGCCTCAAATCCTTTTTTCAACTCAGTCCGAATCTCATTGAGCTTATTGGCTTTCTCATCGCGATAAAATAAATTATAGCTCTCAAACGGAATCAACCGCCCATCAGCGGTCGCGAACTGAATACATGATTTTTTCAAACTGCGAATATCCAGTGAATACGCATCCATAAACTGCACAATCATCACCCGAAACACTTGGTCATAACCCACATCAGGCGCATCGATACTCGGTAAACAACACAACAACTCACTCAAACAATTCGCTTGCGACTCAGGCGAATGATTGGTGCTCATGACCTTAAACAACTGCTCTTTCGCACGCGCCTTAACGCCCTCATCCTTCTCAAACATGATGGTATTACTATCACCATCAATCAACACTTGCGGATCGATATAACGCGTCAAAGGCACTGCACCGCCGCCTTGGCTGCGAAGCGCATAACCCATTGCCAAAGTATCTGGATTACACGGCACAGGCACGATGTCCGCCAACGTAAACAGATTTGATTGTTCAGCAATTTTTCGTCGAATTTCAGACACGGTCAGGCGATGTAACAACGGATCATAATCCTCTACACGACCTGCATCTTGAATCGGCTGGAAAGTCACACCGCGCACGCACGGATGACGCAGACCTTCTTGAATAATGTCTCCAATTTCGTCGTCATTCAGCCCTTTTTTAAGGGTCACCACCAATGTCGTCGAGAGTTTATGTAGGTTTAACGCATGCAATGCCGCTTGGCGCGTTTTCACTAAATTCGCACCGCGCAAGACCTGTAGCTTCGTGTCATGCATAGAATCAAACTGCAAATAAATCTCTAAAGCAGGCGCATAGGTTGCAAGTTTAGCCACAAACTCTGGATCATTAGCGATGCGCAAACCATTGGTATTGATCATCAAATGTTTGATGGGATAAGTGCGCGCCATATCCATAATTTCAAAGAACTGCGGATGCATCGTCGGCTCACCGCCAGAGATTTG
>JACMMY010000122.1 GCA_014378805.1 Moraxellaceae bacterium | reverse complement strand
ATTCGTATGCGCAATTCTGGATATGATTAAAGGAGCTTTTAGTTTTGGAATGATGGCAGTAATGATAGCTTATATTTTTGGCGAACCAGGAACTATTGTTACATGGGGAACTTGGAGCACTTTTGGAGGAGCTGTACTTGGATTTTTGGGAGGGTATGGCAAAAAAACAACTTCAACTGAAATAGCTGAACGTGACTAAGCAAGCGCTTTAAGTTTACTAATCATAAAATTTTACTTGAAAATCCGATTAATTTCCCTATTTCTCAATTAGTTACATTATTAACGTGACAATGTCCGCTCACGGCCGAGACTGTGTCAGTTCGCGACTGTCAGCTAACAGGAAATGAAAATACTTAATCATTTGCAGAATAGAAACACCTCAAACATACATTAAAAAACTAGTCAAACACTCCCCAAAAAATCACAAAAAATGTAACAAAAACGCCACTTGATTTCACCTTCAAGCACTTGTAACTATTGACCATCCGTTAGAAGTTGAGTGTAAGTGTCAAAATGTTTGTTTATATTGTTTAACCAATTGAATGTATTAGGATTTATTTTTTTATTTTCGAAATTAGCTCGTTGGGGTCGAAGAAAATAAAAACAAGATATTTTATGACCAAAAATGACAAGTTAATATTGTTATCATTAATGGTTATTTATGGATATTTGACGCGTCACCCACGCGTCATCCACGCGTGGTGCACGCGTCAATATCTTCTTGCAGTAGCCCGTTCAAAGCCATATTTATTTGCAATGGCATCGTCCAATGCATGGTGACGTCTTAACGGAGGCTGGAATGTTTTGAACGCATCTTCCACTGCGGCAAAAAAGCGTGTTTGCTGAATGGAACTCGGAAACGACAATGCAACTGGTTTTCTGACCAGATTTGATGGCCAACCATAGTTATCGAACATATGCTCCACATGCTGCCAATCGAAATAAGGTGCATCGGACCACATCATTACATTTTTCTGTCCAGTACCGTCCTCCCCGACTTGGAGGGTGTCATCAAGGCTTTCGATCCAGATCCTAAGATTCTTGGCGATATCAGCATAACGCATTTGGTGTTCGCCACCCTGCAGCAATGGGATTACTGTCTCGACCACAAACTCAGAGAAATATTCAGATCTTGCAAGTGCAGTAGCATTCTCAGCATAGAACTGTTTGCCGTCCGCACTGATGCAACCAATACTGATCATCTCGTTCGGCTCTGGATCAAGCGGCTGTTGCAGCTTCGTAAATTCGCAGTCGAAGAAAATATTAATCATTTATTGACCCTTTAGCTGCAGCTGCCAACGCTCTGGCATCCCATAAAGCATGATGTCGAATCGCAAAATCATTGACTTCAAAATATCGTTCTATGCGCTCTGATATAAGGTAATTACCCACATCAAGTATCTTGCGATCAAGATTCTCTGGCCAACATTTATGTTGGTCCATCAACAAAACAATAAGTGGTCCATCGTAAGTAGGCGCGTCACAAGCGAGTTGAACAGGCTCACCGAAGGCTTCTATCCAGGATTTCAATTTAAAAGCAGCTTGGGCTGATTGTAAGCAGTACTTATCACTTTTGAGATGTGGCAACACATTCTCCAGAACGAAATAGCTACAATCCGATTTCTGGTAGTTGTCTGTTAGCTCAAAATAAAACTCCTGATCGTTCTCAGCTTTGAACCCAGCAGAAATTAGTTTGGATTCTGAATTCATGCTAATAATTAAATTGGTGAATTCTGTGTCTACGTAAATTATCATTTAATATTGAATTTCCAATAATTTTGTATTTAAGTCAGCCTGCGCCTCTTCACACCCAAGACCTTTAGATTGTTCTGTCAACACTAAACGATGGCGCTGGTTATCAGGCCATTCAGCTACTTCATAAGCAGAATGCAGATCGTCTAAGGCTACCCAATTCTTGATGCCATTACGTTTTACATGGCTATCAATTTGCTGAAAACGGGTCATCCAACTGAACGGATCCTGTCCACCTTGTACCATATGCTTATGCCAAGTAGCACCGATAACGCGAGCCTGTAATTTAGCAGGCATTTTCTTTAATGTGCGCTCAAAGCTCAGAATCCGAACCCACGAAGTTGATAGGATAATCTTGGCTTCAGGATAAAAGGCAAGCGCCTGTTCCAAAACTGGGGCATGCATAAACAGCTCGCCAGGGGCACGAAGCTCAAGCGGTTTATTTCTTGCTGCAAATACCGCGTCAGGGTGTAGCACACCATCGAAATCTAAAAATACAATCATGCTTAATTCAATAAAAGAATTGTGGTACACCTAAGAAATTACCGAATCCCCAGGTATGGAAAATTGCACAAATCGCCATTAATTGATGCATACCATGTTCACCATCTAGTGGCTTACCAAGTTGATACAATGATCCACTCTGTGTGATCAGTAACTGCTTATCCAGATCTATTTGCTGCACCGTACTTGTAAGGCGGTGGATAGTTTTACCTCGAATATTCCCAAGCAGATACACTTGTACGAAGCCGTCAGTTAAACGAATCATTGAGATCAGACTCCACTCATCCATGATGGCTTTAGGTTCACTGAAGAAGATTTTTTGGCGGAGTTCCATCATTTCTTCAGGTGTGGTTAGCCTAAGTGCCGCCTTATCCCGATTCTTTCGGATAATGTCATCCAATGACTTTGGCACCAATGCATCCACTGTTTTAATAGCATATTCAGGGTCATCCATTGTTCGGTCTCCGTGATCTTACTTTTGCGGCTGCCACTAACTGATTATAGACAAATTTATTATAGCTCCCATAATTGTGGTTAAACGGGACGATAAAGGTTTCTGCAATCCACTTTGCTACAGCAGGAGAGCGGCTAATGCCAGCCTTACAGTGCACCATGATGCCTTCAACATGCGGTGCAACTGCATGAGCAAAGTCAACTATTTCAAGAGCATGCATGTTGTCCAATAAGATATGAGATTCATCAGAAAGTTGACTTAGATCTGTATCATGAAAGTTCACACGACTAATGGCATACCAGCCTCGTTGTAGTTTAACTTCTCCATTAGAGTTGCCTGGTTCGTTAATACTGATCACTGCCCAATTGTCCCAGCCAATTGTATTTTCTGCAGCAGTACGGCTTACACAAATTATTTTTGAGATCATGATTTAATCCTTCTGGTAAGCTCATTTATCACTTCATCATCAATACCTATTTCTTGATCACACAGCACTAACTGTGAGCAGTCGGCAGGAAAAGCGTTTTCCATATCATCTAACGCAATCCACTTTCCTGTGTAATTCTCTTGAGTTATCCATGCCACGATTTCAGCATGTCGCCAAAAAAGGGGCTCAGTTTTAGCTGGCAAGATTGGACATTTACCAATTACTCGATCACGCAAATCTTTGGCAAAAATATGTTTTAATACATCAATATCCATTACCTCGCGCCAGCTTGAACTGATGACAATTTCTATATTTTTATTAAAGCGCAACCAATCCTCTAAACGAGGCAAGTTAGAGAAATCCGTGCTTGTTCGACGGTTATAAATTGGGTGAAGTACACCATCAAAATCTAAAAAAAGAATCATACTTTTTCATTCCGATACATTCTTTCATTGTCGTATTTACCCTGTTCTATCACTTGACCATTTAAATCAGTAACCCCTCTAAAACCTACGCCATTAGCCCTAAAACCTAACCGCTCGTTATGTGAGCTGTAATCCAAGCGGTCATGATGGTGACCATGAAAAGTCCGGCCAACTTTCATACTCTGAGCCAACGCATCAATGCCGACAAAGCCGTGTGGATGACAACTCGG
This sequence comes from Moraxellaceae bacterium, assembly GCA_014378805.1. GTDB lineage: Bacteria > Pseudomonadota > Gammaproteobacteria > Pseudomonadales > Moraxellaceae > Aquirhabdus. The sequence continues at coordinate 6,151 of JACMMY010000122.1, read as the reverse complement.
AGCCTCGTGGCTCACTAAAATATCTGCTTGTTGACCATATAAATTAATATAGTCATCATAAAAAATACTGCTTTTATGCGTGAGTGCTTTCCCAATCAGGCGGGGTGAAGGTAAACCATCAGGCTTATTGCCGGCTTTCTCCATACGTCTGTATTCCTGCCACCTATCGGTATCCATTAACTTGTTTACACAGTCAGTGTAGTTTTGGAAGACAGGCTCAACATCAGTATCATGTTTTGGAAACCATACTTCACCGCGGAAAATGCCTCCTAATCCGGCTACCTTAAAGCCATCAATCTCGACAACGCGACCATGTAAATTCCTGTCAGCCAAAGCTGAATCAAAAAGATTGTCATATACCGCTTTGCTGCCCGTGTCGTGGTTGCCTGGAATCCAATAGACTTCCGTTAATTTCATTACATCGGTTAGCAGCTTTTCTAAGGATTCCGGTGCCTCCATGTCGCCTAGTAGAATAATTGCCGCAGGTTTGTATTTTTGAACAACAGGAAGCACGTGCTTGAAGCTACCGTGGACGTCACCGAAAAATAAAATCATGGCTATCTTTCCCCCAATTCTCTTTGATAGATTACTTCGCACGACTTACAATGCACACGCCACGCTTGTTCTCTATATAACTTTCCTGGCGCGCCACAGTCTGCGCAAATCGTTTTGCAATGCTCTTCTGCTACCTCGATGATTTCAAACAACCTGCCAAATACACTCGGTTCTTCATCGAATTGAGGATTGCCAATGTCGTTAGCAACGTTAAATCTCAGAGTCCCGAACTTTTCTTTGCATTGAATTACACGCGGCCACATAGCGTCACTCATTTCTACTCTCTTTGCTTCAGTTTCTAAATCCGCACACAATTTATAAATAAGCGCAAACCAACCATCTTCTATCTGCAAGCCAACTGGCGGGTAACCAGCTTTAAAAACATTCGGGAACATTTTTGGAAAGTCATTGAATAATTTCTGTTCTAAATCTTTCTTCATATTGTTCCCAGTAAATTTATTTAATGCATTCCCAAAGCACTTTGGCAGCCATCACTGCGTCATCGACACCTCTGTGTTGTCGACCTTCAAAGATCAACCCAAATTGCCGACAGGTTTCAGCCAGATCTAAACGTTTACCTGCCTTAAGCTTCAAGGTAGCCAGTGAACTAATGTTCAAATAAGTAGGCCCAAAAGGTGGCTTTACACCATTTCTGGCACACTCCTTTGCAAACATGTTTTGATCATAGTTACCATATCCCGCCATAATTTTCTGGCTTACCTTGTAATCTGATTTCAGTGTCTTAATGGCATCTTCAAAGCTCACACCATCGTCAACCATGTCTTGCGAGATATTGGTTATCTCATAGCAAAACTGGCTTACCTTAGATCTTGTTGGCTTAACGATGATTCCTTGTGGCATTCGGATTTCACCTGAAAAAGTGTCAAGAACACATACACCGACTTCAATGATTTCGCTGGCGTTGAGAGCAGTTTCTTCTGGCGTTGACCAGCATGTGGCCTCCAAGTCGATTACTACGATTTCGCTGTAATTAATTCTACTCATCTTTATACCTTTAACTTCAACACAAGCGTTGTATCTCCTGTAAACCCTTCGCTAACTTGCTGTACATGAAACTTAACTTTGTTGGCCACAAGAAATTCAATTGTGAAACTGTTCAAGTTATTAAAAACCGGACCATCCATTTTTTCAAATGAAGCGTTAATAAAATACAGCATGTTCTTTTCTATAAACCAACTAATTAGTCCTGTATCAACCCAGTCCGCTGAAAGCAAAATCATTCGAGTTGGAAGATCAACTTCAATGCCAATCATAAGATCACTTGCTTTTGATTCGAGATGCTTCACAAGAACTGAATCTTTAATTTTCATGCTAGATCTCCACAACTAAATTTGGGTTGAAGTCAAAATTTTCACCACCACCTTCGAATCGACAATAACCTCGAGGGTTGCAGACAACTCTGGTATTTCGAATTTCATAATCAAAGCTATCGTGGGTATGTCCATGGACCCAAAGCTCACTGCGACCCATTAAATGGTCTAACTTTGATGCAAAACACGCAGATAACAGATCCTTTTTATATCTTTGCGCCACAGACTTTGCTGATGGCAAATGATGTGTCACTACAACTGTTTTGCCATCGTGCTGTTCACGAATCGCATTAGTAAGCCACTTCAATGATTCATTATGTAAGTTTAGAGAATCCAAGGTGCTGAAGTGTCCAGTTCCATCTTGAATCACACGAAAATCGTTAAGGCTACTTTCACCTTCTTGCATGCAGTCATAACGCATTTCGTCACCAAACAATTTGAAATCAGTCCAAAGTGTTGCACCCAAAAAGCGAATTCCATCAACTACAACTGAGCTGTTATCCAGAAAATGAACCCCAGTTTCTTTGGCTGCAAGATGAAGTTTTGAAATCACGTCTTGTCGATGTAAACCATAAAATTCGTGGTTGCCTGCAACATATATAATCTCTTTTGTAGGCCAAGTTTCTCGAGCCCAATAGATACCTTTGTCACCCTTCCAGATATCGCCGGCCAAGATAATCACATCGGATTCTGCACTCGGTTTGGAAAGCAAAGAAAACTCCAGGTGGAGATCCGAAAGAATTAGTAGTTTCATGGTTAACATCCAATAAAAAAGGCCACTAAATTAGTGGCCTTCTGGTTTGCTAAATATACAAAATTTAGGTAAACAAAGGCCTTCGCTCTAAAAGTATAGAGATCGTATTGACAACTGAATTTGTATAATTAACGTGTTTCATTTTAGTTTGTGGTGCTGTTTCATTGGTACCCATTATAGCGAGCAGAGGTGAACTTCTCAAGACAAATATGTTAATAATCATATACCTATAGAGAAGATGAGAAGTCCTGTCTTTTTAAAATGCTATAAATTAGGATCTTTTTACGTCATAACAGACTTTAAATTTTAAGTCGCAATATATATTGAAAGAACACATTTCCTAGTGTTATGCGACAATGCTGATTGTCAACAAAAGTGGGAGAGTTTCATGAATTCAGACGAAAGAAAACAGCAACTGAGAGAGGCGCAACGTCGGCGCAGAGAAAAGCTTGCTTTGGGAGAAAGAAGTCAGGTTAATATTTTTTTAACTCAACAATGCAAAGAGTTGGTTGATCTCTGGTGCTATGAATATAAAACAGATCGACATAATTTGATCAACGTTTTAATTTTGGCTTTTTCAAAAGATCCAAAGAATATTTTCCAGAATTAAATTTATTTATACGTTGGTACCAAACGTAAATAGATAAAGCGTTTCCAACCACAAAAATCTATAGGCCCATTCAGTAATATGTTGACAATCATCAACTTTAGTCTCACAATAGATGATTGTCATCAAATGTGGGGTGCTAGTATGAATATGTCCATCAGCCAAAGGAGTCAATTGTTAAGAGGTGCTGGGCGTGAATGTATTTATGCTGAAAGGGTAACTGACGGTTTCTTTATTTCAATGGAGTTGATCGGTAAGCTCATATTCCAACAATTTATCGAAGAACATAAACTTGAAGGTACTTTTGGTGAAGATGAATTGGAAATCCTGCTAGAAAGTCTGGAAATCAAATATCCCAGACTGTCGGAAGGTGAACATAATTTCATGGCGATTGCCGTTTCCCATTGTTTTTATGGAAATATTGGAATTGGCCCAATGGATGAACGTGACGGAGCTTCGGATGAAGAAACAGAGGAGCTAGCCGAGTTGCCAATATATATTGGCAAATATAAATCATTTAGGTCCGAGTTTAACAATATGTTAAAGAAATATAAGTGGGCTAAAAATGGACAGTAACGGGGGGATGGAAATAATTACTAAAACATCAGCCACTACGAAAGCTTACTTGCAACGAGGAAAACTATTGTGGAATAAGGCAGCCCAAGAACAGGGAGTTGATCCGAATAATCAATTACCCTCAGATTATTTATCATGGTTAGAGAAAAGGTTACCCATACTCAAACCTGCGACTAGAAGATTGTACATTTCAGCGACAAAAGAGTTTTTGATTCATAGTTACAATAACGACGGCCAACAAAATCTAAAAGCAGCTATACAAAAAAGTATGCAGATGCAATCAAATCAATACACACCATTAGTAAAAGTTAGTTTCCAACCCAGTAATACATCCAATCAAAAAGCCAAAAGAATAGACTTCAACGAACTTGCATTACTCGTTAAAAATACTCAAGATATGAAAGGAAAGTGGATTAAACCAGCCTTGTTATGGATGTTAGCCAATATTCAAGTTGGACTGCGACCATCCGAGTGGAAAAGTGCATCCTTAATCGAGGCAGGTGGCAAGACGACACTTGTAGTAGTTAACGGAAAAAATACAAACGGTAGAGCACATGGTCTGCTTCGTCATCTTGAAGTGACTAATCTTAAATACGAAGAATTAAAATGGGTTAAGTTGCAGTTGGAGGCAATCAGACTCTATGTAAAGGATGATGCAACTTGGGAAATATATTATGGAGGCGTTAGGAAAACAATTCATAAGATAACCCGTAAATTTTTGACAAATAGAAATAAGTACATATCATTATATTCAACGCGCCATCAGTTCTCGGCTAATGCAAAATCAGAAGGCATGAGTAAAATTGAGGTTGCGGCTTTAATGGGACATGCAGTGGATGAAACTGCAGGTTTACATTATGGCAAGAAGAAGCATGGAAGTGGAAATTGTAAAGTAAAGGCATGTAAGGCGGAAATGCAAAAGGTGCGCATAAAATCAATTCCTCAAATAATTCAAAGCCCGAGGATGAGTTAAAAATCATTTCGTAATCATATTGATTTCATTTTTATTTCAATGTGAGCTCATTCTGTAATGAATTAATTGTTTTGTTGCATTAAGCAACTTTTAGATAATGGTTACCCCACGATGCAGTCTAAAATATGTTCGTGACCAAGGATGAAGGATGCCTCGACGAATAACCTATTTAGTGGCCTTGATCTCCTCCAAATAATCTGCCCAAGATTGCATCATTAATTTCCTCTGCTCAATAAATTTAGTGCGATTATATGCTCCGCCTAAAGCGTCCGGTACAACGTGTGCCAATTGATGCTCAATGATGTAAGGGTCAATGTTTAATCTTTCGTGCAGAATAGTCCGAGCCATAGCTCTGAAACCGTGACCAGTAATGTCATTTTGAGTGTCGTATCCCATGCGTTTTAAGGCTGCATTTATGGCAGCTTCACTCATGGGTCGCAGTGGAGAATGACCTCCTTGGAACACATATTCACCGTGCCCAGATAGGGGATGTATTGTTTTTAATATATCTATTGCTTGAGTGGAGAGGGGTACCAAATGATTCGTTTGAGTTTTACTTACCAAATAACGCCATTCGCGAGTATCAAGATTAATATCTTTCCACTTTGCCCGTCTTAATTCACCAGGACGAACAAATACTAAAGGAGATAATTTAAGTGCACACTGGACAGTTAACGTGCCACTGAAGCTGTCAATTGCCCGAAGTAGTTCAGATATTTGTTTTGGATCAGTAAAAGCCGCCATATGCTTAACAGTGGTGGGAGGCAAAGCCCCTTTAAGGTCTACTGTTACATCTCTGATTGTAAAACCATTTTGCACTGCATATCTAAAAACCTGCCCAGCAGCTTGAAGTGTTCTATGTGCAGTTTCTAATTTATTAAGTTTTTCTATTCGTTTAACTGCATCTAACATTTGGGGCGCAGTTATATCTGATATAGCTTTACTTCCTATCCAAGGGAATAAATAGAGTTCAAAACGTCTAATAACTTTTTCTTTATGAGATTCTGCTTTACCTTTCATATGTGATTGCCACCAATCCCTAGCGACTAGCTCAAAGCTGTTTGATGAACTCAGTTTTTTTGTGGCTTTGACAGATTTTCGGTTTTCGTTTGGACTAATACCATCAGCTAATAATTTTCTAGCCTCTCTATGTCTATCCCTTGCTTGTGCAAGTGAAACATCTGGATATGTACCGAGAGAAAGGCGAGTTTCCTTTCCGTCAAATCTATATTTATAACGCCACCACTTCCCGCCGCTAGGTGCAACTTCAAGGTAAAGCCCGCCGCTATCAGATAACTTGTATGACTTATCCTGAGGCTTTGCGGTACGGATTGCTGTGTCAGTTAATGCCATTT
>JACMMY010000121.1 GCA_014378805.1 Moraxellaceae bacterium | reverse complement strand
GCGCCGACTAAGCGCATATCTAGTTCACCATCAACTAAATCACTGCTTTTGAAAGCACCTGACAAGACTTGTGGCTGAGATTCCTTGCGAATCGCTTCTAGCAGTAATGGTGCAGGGTTCTCTAAGTTTTTTGCTTGCGCTAAAACTTCTGCGGGTACGTTAACTTGTAAACTAATTTGCTCTGGTTCTGACGCAAACCAGTCCGTGTTGTTGAGGAATAATCCTGTGCCAGCAAAGAATATTAATGATAAAAATGCAAACGCAGAGAGCCATGCATGAACATGGCGCGCATAACGATAAAAATCAGATTTTCGAATGACAAATCGATGCAGAATCGTTTGCGTGGACGGTTTATGCAGTCGCGCTTCTTCGGCATGGATGGATTGTTCACTGCGTTTACGGCTCATTAAATTGCTCGATCAAAGCGGAGTTTCAAGTCGCCGAACTCGTCTTTTGCTGCTGAATTTTGTGTACTCGATTTTGGCACGGCATCTATATCAAAAGTTTGGTAGCTGTGTCCACCATGTTCGCGCGCAGCTTCGATATGCAGCGTGTATTTGCCTTGTGCGACGCGTTGTCCCGCATCGTCTTTACCATCCCACGCCACGGTGTATTGTCCAGGGTTGCGTGAAGGTTTCGCTACCGTATCCAGATTGCTCATCAAACGGCCATAGCGTTTCCACCAGACATAATTCGAGTCAATCCATTTTTCTTGCGAACCATACACATGCAGGGTGCGCACCAATTTTCTGCTCGCATCAGTGACCCAAATGACGACGTAAGGTGCTTTATAGTTAGACGAGGTCAGCTTGGGAATTTCATAGTCGAGAATAGCATTATACCCAGCTGGCCATGCGGTACTTGCCGAAGTGGTGGTGGCAACAGTACGGATTGCACCGTAGTTTTGTTCGGTTGCCACCAAGTCGTGCCAGCCACTTGAACTGAATGTCTCACCATTACTCAGCGTCATTTGAGCTTCGGTGTGCTTGAGCTTTGCGATTAATGCCATACCTTCTGCAGGAGTCATCGCGGCTAATGCGGTAGTTAGAGCGTCCGCATCCGCAGCGTGCGGTGCAACAACAATGCTTTGTTCAACATGGTTGAGCGCCTGACCTGTGATCGGGGAGAGGAGATGTGAATCATTAGAATGTTGAATATCACGTGCCCCTTTGCCGCTAAAGGCAACGGATGCATTCGTTTTTAGTTGTAGGGTTTGCTCAGGTAAGGCATTGTCAGCACGTTGTCCTGCGGCGCGTAAGCCGATATTCCAGCCAGTTGCGCGGGGTGCTTGTCCCCATACTTTTACGTCACCGCCAATATCGACCATGAGCCCTGACAATTCAGGAACGGCGTGGCGTGCAGCACTAATGGCGCGATCAATGATGTAGCCTTTTGCTAATGCATCAGTGGCAAATTGCACGTCTTGCGGACGAGTAATGCTTTGCGTTGCTGTATCTAGGATGACGTCAGCATTATTGGCTTGTTGCGCTAAGTTTGAGCGAGTCTCTGCGCTAATTTCACTGTTGTTATGTTGTTGAATGAGTTGTCCCATACGACCGCTGAATGCGCCACCGCTTAGAGCGCGCCATGCTTCACAGGCATCGATGACGGTGAATAAATCAGCGGAGACCGCGACCGATTTTTGATCATTTGCAGGGTTGTTCAGTTGGCTGATTTCGCTGTCTGCGCGGTAGGTGCTGAGCACGCGATCAAGACGGTTAATTTCAGTAATCGCCGCAGCAAATGCACGCTGGGTTTGGTTTGGCGTTGCACTCATTGCCAGCATGTCGAGCGAAGTCCCGAGCACATGATCTTGGTGTAGAGAGTCTTGATGCAGTTGTTTTGCTTGAGTGAGCGACTGAGGCGTAACAGAGAGTTGGGCAGTTGCCATCGTGGGCAGACACGCGGATAAACCGAAACCTGCAATCGCAAGCAATTGTGCCGCTAACGGACGTAATGCAAATCGCGGCGTGAGCGGTGATATGAACATGGACACGTTCTCCAGTTGAGGCGCAACAGTTGTTGTGATGAGGTTACAGCAGGGCTAAGACGTGCTGGAAAACGAAATTTGGGAAGCCAAAAGCTATGTGAGAATAATATGTCAAATGAGATTGATTATCAACTATTGATTCTGAGCTGAGGATTCTATAGTCTGGCAATATAGAAAATCATCTGAAAATTTTGCATAAACGAATGCTTTTAAGGAATGCCCTATGTTCGGTTTAAACATGAGTTTGCGTCAGTCGTTCGCATTAATATTGATTCATGTGGTGGTCAGTGCAAGTTATGCCGCAAGTCCATTTTTGTTGCCTGAGCAATTTGATGTTGATGCGCGAACCAACAGTATTAGCATTCAAAGTGGCATTGCAGGGGATTATTTTTATGCGTCCAGCCGTAATTTTAAAACCGAATTTGCGGTAACTGCGCCAGATGGAACAACCAAAAATGTACCAGTATTGGCGGAGCTGAAGAAATTTAGCGTGTTAGAAACGGATGTGAGCCAAAGGGGCACTTACGCCATTCAAACGGTGAATACGACGGTGTTGCCAACCCGTTATGCGTTGATTGATGGGCAATGGCTACGCGTCATGCAGCCAAGACCCATGGCAGGCATGAAACCTGAAGTAAAAAAAGAGTCCGAAGAGAAGAAAGACGGAGCAAAACATGACCTAGCAAAAGCCGAACCCGCAAAAGTAGCGACCAGTATTTTAGAAAGTAAATTACCTGCCGATGCTCAGGTTGTTGTGAGTAATACGTTGAATCAGGCAGTGACTTATGTGACTAAAGGTGCGCCGTCGCCAATTTCTGATTTTATCGATAAAGGCTTTGAAGTCCGGCCAATTACCCATCCGAGTGAAGCCTATGTCACTGATGGTGTCATGATCGAGGCACGGATGGACGGTAAACCATTGAGTGGCCTCACTTTCAATGTGCTGCGTGGTGCGAGTCAATACGACAAAGACAGTAAGCGTGAGCGCCCTGATGTGGTGACGGATGCGCAAGGTCGGGCAAAAGTCATTTTTGATCAAACGGGTGTATATTTGCTCAGCACCTCTTATCCTGCTACTAATCGAGATCGAGCTGTACAACCGCCTGCGCAAACGGTGAACTTTGGATTGACGATTGAAGTGGCGCAATAACGGGACTTTGAGTCAGGAAGGCGTCAGTTGTGGATCAGTAACAGCGATTAAATTCGGGTTTATAATGCTGTGATAAATGATAAATTTTGCATTGTTGGAATCTTAAATGCCAAAACAATCACATCTTCCGATACTCGGGGAACAGATTCCGCGCCGCGCATCTTCAAGGGGTCGATCATTTTGTAAAAAAATGACGCTGTTGCAAGGTTGGCGAGTGCTTGGTGATATACCGAATATCCCAAAAGCTGTGGTGATTGGTGCACCGCACACCTCACCGATGGATGGTATTTATGGGGTTGAGCTTGCACTTGCTTTGGGTTTGGCGGTGTCGATCATGGTCAAAGAAGAGCTGTACCATCTACCGTTTCGTACAATGTTGGATTGGGTGAATGTCGTACCTGTGCATCGTGCCTCGGCAACGGGATTAGTGAAACAGATGTGCGATACGTTCAATCAGCGAGATAAGTTCTGGTTATTCATTGCTCCTGAAGGTACGCGTAAGTCAGCGCCCAGTTGGAAAAGTGGGTTTTATCGGATTGCTGTTGCGGCACAGGTTCCGATTGTATTGGTCGCCTTTGATTATGATCAAAAAGCCGTTATTTTTTATGGTGTGTTTGAGCCGTCAGGTGATTTTGACGCTGATTTACCTAAAATATTGGCATATTATCGAGGTCTTAAAGGCGGTAATCCGAATAATTTATCTTTACCACTCAAAAATCTATAACATTCAAACGCCACTCTACAGATTGATTCTTAGAGGCCACGAATTTGTGACAATCCCATCTTGTTCAGTCGATTATTTAGTACGTTATATGCGAGAAAATGTCATGCGTTTACCGAAAATTAAGTTAGCAAGCCCTTGGTTGGGCTTGAGTTTAAGTCTTGCAATGTTAAGCGGGTGTACATCGACGCCAGTCCTAACGCCTTCTGCACCAATCGTACAAGTCCGTCAGCCGATCATTGCATTGGCGCTAGGTGGTGGCGGGGCGAAAGGTTTTGCGCATATTGGCGTTATTAAAGTCTTGGAGTCGCATGGGATTCGTCCGAAAATTATTACTGGGACGAGTGCAGGAAGTTTTGTTGGTAGTTTATATGCCAGCGGAATGACGGCGTATCAACTACAAGAGGTGGCGAGTGCACTTAAAGAATCCGATATACGTGATATAACCATCAGTAGTCAGGGATTTATGGTTGGTCAGAAACTTCAGGACTATGTCAACCTGCAAGTCAAAAACAAACCGATAGAGCAGTTCCCGATTCGATTTGCTGCCATTGCAACCCAATTGGACACCGGTAAGAAAACGGTGTTTAATCGAGGAAATACGGGGCAGGCTGTGCGTGCATCGTGCAGTATTCCGAATATTTTTATACCCGCGACGGTTGCAGGCAAGCGGTATGTGGATGGTGGTTTGGTCAGTCCAATCCCTGTGGTTTCTGCGCGTGATATGGGTGCGGACATTGTCATTGCTGTAGATATCTCGGCGCGTCCGAAAGCCGGTTCGGGTGGGGTGTTTGGGGTACTCGATCAAACATTTAATATCATGGGTCAACAAGGGATCGACAAAGAACTCGCGCAAGCTAGTATTGTAATTACACCAAATGTCGGTAGTGTCGGTATTCTCGATTTGAATAGTCGTCAGCAAAGTATTCTGGAAGGTGAACGCGCGACGCAAGCGCAACTTGCGGCAATTGACAGAGTGATTGCGGTGTTTAAAACATCGCCAGCGGCGAAACAGCCTGCGCCGCAACCGCGGATGTGAGATGACTGTTCGTGATCGACTTAGTGAAGTGATTGGTCTGTTTTACAGTGACGAAATAGGGCGAAACAAAGTAGACTGATCTCGATAAGATCTTTGTTCCTCGGTTAGTCTGACGTTTAAAATGAGATTAGATGATCGCTAAAACACCTTAAATCATGATCGCAAGGATGCATTCACATGACGCAAATACATCATTGTTTAAATCGCTCTGAATTTGCGCGCTATCATGGCTGGTCTATGATGTTCGTGTCCTGTTTAATGCTGGCTGCGTGTGGAGGAGGTGGGAGTTCCTCCTCTTCAACGACAACTACCACAACGACAACCACAACCACCATAACGACACCCCCTCCAACGACTAGCCCACCACCTGTATCGTCAAGCTGTGCACTGACGGCACAAACGGGCAGTTTTGCGGCTTCTGCCAATGCACGGATTAGCTTTTATCGTACTTTAGCCGGATTACCCAACTTGGTAACCGATCCACTCTTAGTCAAGTCGGCTGGCAATCATGCTAATTATCTAAGTTTACTGCCGACAGCGAGCGTTCGTAGTCATACTGAAGTTGCAGGTATGCCATGTTTCACTGGAGTCGCGGTCAGTGATCGTTTGGCGGCCGTGGGTGATACGGATACCTTTGCGGGTGAAGACTTTGCACAAGCGAGTTTGATCAGTGGGTCAGACACAGTGGATCTTTTGTTTGACGCTGTTTACCATCGCATGTCTTTTTTGACCAACTTTGGCAAAATTGGTGTTGCGTGGCAGTCGAGTACGGTGTCTCCGAATCATCTGCTTACGATCAACATGGCGGGTCAAGGAACAGGCTATGGCACGAGTCAGCCATTAGTGACTTATCCTGCGAGTAATCAAACGAATGTACCGCTGGATTGGCTGGTTGATGAGATTCCTTGTCCACTCGGTTGTAGTCAGACAGGAACCTTAGTAGGCTATCCGATTTCGATTCAAACCGGTGGACGTAATTTGCATGTCACGAGCTTTACGCTCACGGACGGCAGTGGACTTGTTAGTGGAACGCTATTAACCCCAACAACCGATCCAAATTTAGTTGGCACTAATGATCGTGCCGCGTTTATTCCGCAGACGCACTTGTTGTCGAATACAACCTATACCGCACAGGTGATTGGTACGCTAGATGGTGCGCCGCTGACCAAAACTTGGGTTTTCACGACGCTCACAGTGTCACCGCTGCAACTGACCAGCAGTGTCAGTACGGCTGTGCCTAAGGATGGAACCTTTGATTTGACCTTCTCTGGAGGCTCGCAAAACTACAATCCTCAGTCAGGCACCATATTTACCTTTTCTTTCTCCGCAACGAGTACCAGTGCTCCGCAACCCATTGATGGCGTGATTCAAACAGCCAATAGCTATCGCTTTACCAATAATGGGAAGTGCACGATTAGTACTGGCTGTAATGTCAATATTCAGGGTACCGATAGTTTAGGCAATACAGCAACAACAGTGGTTTTTGTGCTGCCTTAGTTTGCTTATCCACATAAAAAAGAGTCCAAATAGGACTCTTTTTTATTGTTATATGTCTAATCTAAAAGCGCTTTTCAACCGTGAGCAAAACACTCGGGACAGTTTCTGCTTTGCGGCTTTGATAGAACTGGCCCGCAGTGTCATCGAGTTGTGAATATTGATCCGTGCCGAGTACGTTTCTCGCAGCAAGCGTCACGCTTAGACCTTGGTTGAATTTCTTGGTTGTGCTGATGTCTAAGCTGGTACGTGCATTTAACTTGCTCGTATACGGCTGACCTTGTACTGGACTGGTGTAGGCAGGCGTGTAGCCGAGATTAATGTTGGTCAGCCAGCGCCAAGGTTTGTATTGATAAGATACGCCGACACTTGATGTATACGGTGCAACGCCACCAGCGCGCTCATCAGGTTGATTGTTATTTTGCAGAATCGCGCGAATAGTAGAAATTTGACCGTTGATCAGTAACTTGTGATCTTTACCCGCTTGGATATTCCAACGACCATCGAGTTCGATACCCGTCGCAATGGCATTGCCTGCATTCTCAGGAAGTTGCACGTAGCGACCATTTTCCAGATTGATTGCATTGATGATGTAATCATTAATATCACGATAGAAGCCCGTCAAATTAAATCCGCCATCAGGTGAGTTGTAAGTCAACGTGCTTTCAAATGAATGCACTTGTTGCGATTTAAGGCTTGGATTGCCTCGACTATCTGGATTGTTGAGTGAGCCCGCATCTGCGCCATCAGCGAGATTCACTACAGGCGAGAGTTGCTGTGGCTGTGGATTGAGACTGCTTTGGGTGTAGCCAGCTTGCAGTGACCATGCTTTATCGAATTGATAACGATAAAAGACGGCTGGATTGAGTGTTGTATTGTCATAATCGACTAAACCACTGCGTTCGAGCCATTCTTGGCGTAAACCTGCGGTAATCGTCTGATGTTCAGTGATTTTCCAGTTTTCTTCACCGTAGATGGCGTAGCGATTTTCTTGCAAGTCAGCGTTTTGGCTGCTGGCGATGGTTGCCCACGAATTTTGGAAACCGTATTTTATTTCTTGATCGACGAAATCCTTAATCACGCCATCGAAACCCGCTGAGTAGTTTTGACGTGTGTCGGTCACGCGGCGAATGCTATTTGGGCGATAGTCTGTTTCGGTTTCGTCTTGCCATTGACCTGCAATTCTGAAGGTTTGTTTATTCACACCAATCGCGCGTTCGACGCGTAGCGCGACGCGTGTGTTATTGCCATCGACTTGAGAGCGATCGGTATTGGTTGACGTCGTATTCGCCTGTTGGCTGTACATCAGATCAGAGAAAATTTTAGTGTTATCATTGAGCTGATAAGCCAAGCGACTGCCAATCAAGGCGAAACTGTTGACGGTTGAGATATTTTGTTCAGTTTGATTCAAGCCAATTGGTGTAGCGTTGGTCAGGATCGTTTGGCTGTCACCAGTGTTTCGATTATAAACGGTAGAGGTACTGTAACTGAGTTGATCGAGTTTGCCGTCAACCTGTAGATTCAGTTGACGTTTGTCATTGCCCACCGTGTTGTCGCCGAACGTGCCGTAACCTGCTTTGACGACGCCTGTGATTCGACTAGCCGTCGCCTGTCCATCTTTGAGGATAATGTTAATCACGCCGCCCGTTGCACCAGAGGCTTGCGTAACACTGGCTTGTTTGGTGATTTCGATGCGATCAATCATATCGACACTGATGGTATCCACCATGGACGTGCCTTCTCGTTTGCCGCCTTGAATGGCTTCACCATTGATCTGAATCACTGGCGGCGTCGAGAGTCCGCGAAACGATGATCTTCCAGCGCCGCCGCGACCCATTTGAATGCCAGATGCACGGCGAATGGCATCAGTGACTGACGTGTCGCCATAATTAATCATTTCAGCTTGGGTAATGATCGTTTTACGGATGGCGCTAATCGCAGTTGGATCTTCGCCGCTGCGATTTGCAGTGACTTTAATGGTCGCAAGTACTTGATCGTTGAGGGCTGATTCGGTCGTGACGGGCATGTTACTGCTATTCGTTGCAGTGTCTTGTGCGTTCGTTTGTGCCTTCGCAGATTCTGTTGCCGCATTGGATGTTGTTTGGTTTATTTCAGCGTGTAAAAGACTGCTAATACTGAGTGGAAGCAGTCCAAAACAAAAAATGCGTTGCAGCGTAAACATGACAAATGCCTTATAAAATGCAAAGTTAAATATAATAAATCAGTGAGTAAAGCCTAGCATAAGTTGAAACAAAGTATTGAACATGGATTAAAAAAGGAGAAATGATGCAGATTTTGTTGTGAACTGTATCTACGGAATTAGGCGTGAATTGGTATGGTTGCAATTGAGAGTGGTTATCATTTATAATCGCAAAACTGTTTACGTATTGAAGCCATTTGGATACAGAAACAGCGAGACTCTGGTGCATAATCCAGAATCATGTTTTGTAGATACGTTTTATCGATGATTTAGGGGTTAGAAATGTCTTCTGCGATATTAGAGGCTGAAATCAATAAGATCGGATCTAACCACATCATTTCAACAGCGCGAGATACAACACTCGGTAAACAGATTGCGTTGACCTTGATTATTGTTTTTTTACTTCATGTCTTAGTGCTCTTTGCAGTCATGCAGATAAAATCATCAGTGAAGCAAGTACCTGTAGCAAAAACCATCGCTGTTCGCCTCGTCAGTCTGACGCCTGATCAACCGAAGCCTTTACCGCCAAAACCGATTGTCAAACCGAAAATCGTTCCCGTTGTCAAAGAACAACCGAAACCGAAGCCATTACCGATTCTTGTTGCACCTAAAGCTGCGGTCAGTCCGGTCGCCATTCCGACGCCTGTTGCCAAGCCCATTGAAAAACCAACGCCAATTTCTGAGCCTGTCGCCGCACAGCCGCCTGCACCTGTTGCTGTGCCCCAAAAAGCTGAACCTGCGCCACCAAAAGTCGTTCAAGGTGTTGCTTATTTGATTCAACCTAATGTGGTGTATCCTGATGCTGCTGCGGGTGCGACAGGCACAACCATCGTTCGCGCATTGATTAATGTGAATGGTATGGTTGACGAGGTTACGGTGCAGCGTAAATCTGGTAATGCGCAATTAGACCGTGCTGCACTGCAAGCCGTTAAAAAAGCTCGCTTTAAACCCTACCGTGAGAATGGTGAAGCACAAGCTGTCTATACCCTTATTCCGATTGCGTATGTTCCACCTGAAGATTGATCGTGCTTGATATACCCGATGAATAATTTTGTGTTAATGATTTTTAAGAAATTTTAAGGTAAAAATATGAATTTTTCTGATTTTTGGACACATGCTGATTTTTTGAGTCGTTCACTTTCTTTCGTGTTGTTAATCATGTCGATTGCGACTTGGACCATTTTAATCGTCCGTGTCTTGGGAACGCGCCAAGCGCATGTCTCAGCCGCAGCAGCATTACAACAAGCCGTAGAAAAAGCAGGTGCGCAAAGTCAAGGCTTGTCATTGGAGCATCGCAAAGACGTGGTAGAGCAAGTGTTACTTCAGCAACTCGCACGCACTCGCAGTCACGTCGAGCGCGGTGTTTCGGTGCTGGGTTCGATTGCTTCAATTTCACCGTTTGTGGGATTGTTTGGGACGGTCTGGGGGATATTTCATGCGCTGGCGGCAATTGGCCAAACAGGGCAGGCTGGATTGGCTCAAGTTGCTGGCCCCGTCGGTGAAGCATTGATTATGACGGGTATGGGTTTGGCGGTTGCGATTCCAGCGGTATTGGCTTACAACGCGTGCGTACGTTTGAATAAAATTTTATTAAACAAATTGCATGATCAAGCGCATAGCTTGTTGGTTGCGCAGTTGCTATCTAAACCAAATGCAGATTCGTCGAATAAAGTGGCTGGAGGTCTCTAATGGGCTTTCATCTGGGTGATGATGAACAAGAGGGCATGAGCGAAATCAATCTGATCCCTTTGATTGATATTATGCTGGTACTGATGATAATCTTTTTGGTCACCGCGACCATTGTGAATCCTGCGGTGAAGCTCAATTTACCAAAAGCAGATGCTGCGGTTGTGCCCGATCAGCCTGAAGTCGTGACTTTAAGTATTGATGCAAAAGGCGTGATTCACTGGAATCAAGATGTCGTCAGTTTGAACGAAGTGGCGCAGCGTATGAATGCTGCGGCACAACAACCGACTAAGCCATCATTGCATCTACGCACAGATCGTGACGCCAAATACGATACGCTAGCGCAAGTGCTGGCGCGTGCAAGCCAAGCGGGACTGACAGATTTGGCGTTTGTGAGTGAAGCGACGCAGTAAGATTTTGCAGTTGTAAGATGTTAGCGGCGAATAAAGAATGGAATTGCTGTCAGCAACAGTCCGATCACCACAAGGAGTGTGGTATCTGGAATGAAATAAGGATAGATCATTAAGCCAATGCCGCACGCCAGTGGGACGTTGGCTTTTTGCTTCTTACCGTACACAAAAAAACCGATTCCGATACCACTAAAAAGAACGCCCCAGAGTAATGTTGCTGCGGTCATTTTCGACTTTCCTTCGTCTTTTAATTCATTTTCTATTCTGAAATAAAGTTCACTGAGCGGAGTCGAATTGAGCGGTGCCGCTACCTTTTTCGGAAACCGCACATTTCAACGAAGCTCAATGAGCTATGTATTACTTGGAATACCGCGATTTAAATCAAATCATCCGCAAAATACTGCTTCAGCTTGGATAACTTCGGCGGAATCATAAAGCTGCAATAACCTTGCTCTGGGTTTTTTGCATAATAATTCTGATGATAGGTTTCAGCAGGGTAGAACTCAGGTGCAGGCGACACTTCGGTGACGGCTTTAATGCCTTCTTTTTTTAGTTGTTCAATTTTGGCAACCGCTTTTTGCTGCTGTGCATCATCCAGATAAAATATCACTGAACGGTATTGCGTGCCCATATCATTGCCCTGACGATTAAGTGTCGTTGGATCGTGAGTCGCAAAGAAAATATCTAAAATTCGCTCAAATGAAATTTGATTCGGATCAAAATCAATCGCAATCACTTCCGCGTGCCCTGTTGCGCCGCTACAAATTTGTTCGTAGGTTGGATTGGCGCGCGCACCACCCGCATAACCGCTCGTGACCGCTTTTACGCCACGAACGGCTCTAAAGACGGACTCAGTACACCAAAAACATCCACCACCAACGACGGCACGTTCTAGTGGATTTTGAGTATTGGTTTTGGTCTCGGAATCTTGAATGGTCATGATCATGTCTCAACATAGAATTAGATGACAGGGCGACTAGACTGTAGCATAAAAAACCACAGTCTTATGATCCTGACGTTTGCTACTTACAAGTCACCATTTGAACTACGACCAAACGTCCACCTTCTTCGCGAGAGAGTAATATTTTCTTGCCATCGGTTAACTCAATTTTCGAGCCAATAGTAACGGCTGTCTTACTGTCCGCGTCCATCAAATCAGGCAAACCTTCATTCACCAGCCACCACACATTTTGATGATATACAAAATATCCCACGCGTTTTGTTTGTGCTGCGCTTAACCGCTCGTTCGGTGCAATCATGTTGTTGGCATGCCATTGATACAGAGATTGCCCTGTCCAGACCATCAAGCGATGATTGTCGGGTCTAAAATTGCCTTCGCCTTTGGATGAGTATAAATTTAAAATCGGCAGGTTGCCTTTAAATGCGGTTCCACAAAAAGGGCAAGTGGGTTGGGTTGTATTATCAAACACATACCATTTTTGGGTGCAATCTGAGTTTAAACAAGGTTGGACTAAATCCACTGTTTTGACTAAGGCAATTTCCCAATCATTGGCTGATGGACGCTGATTAGGGGTATGCAGCCCAGTTATAAAACTTTGTTCAAACAAAGCTTTCAGGTATGGTCCTGTTACGGTAAAGGGGATTTTGCTTGGATCACACCATGGCAATTGACTTGGCTTGAGCTGATTGGCTTTGACGCGATTATCAGCATTCGTGGGATGTTCTACAAACAGGGCTTTTTCGCCCATGGATAGGTTTTCATCCCGTTGTGGATCATTAATATCGTACACTTTGCCGCCGCGCAGTGGATGGCGATATAATAAATACATATAAATCAATACGGCGAGCGCATGTCGATCTGTCGCGATGTTGGGTAAGTTGCGCTTTGGATCATCTTTAGACAGATGGTTGGTCATCACCACTTCAGGGGCAATAAAATCTGGCGTTCCCACCACATCAGGCGGATATTTGCCGGGGACGACCAAGCCATCCACATCAATGACGCAGGCTTGCCCCGAGACAGGGTCAATTAAAATATTTTTATACGACAAATCGGAATGCGCCAAACCCGCCGCGTGCATTCGGCGGACGGCGCGCGAAATGAGAATACCAATTTTTAAATAATTCAGCCACGTACCGCGTTCACGCGGATCTAGAAATTTACTCTGGTTATTGGCACTGGCAAACCATTTCCCTTCTTTTTCTTGACCTTTAATCTCTAAAAAGTCATTATTTTTTGAACCGTGTTCGAAGAAAAAATACTTCTTATAGCTCGGTGCAACAATTCCTAAAAGCCCATTATGTTCAAGCAACGCATTCGGCCAACAAAAGACATTTTGCCAATAATCACCGCCGAGTCCGTTAAAAATCCCTTGCCATTTATTGCCGACAATTTCTTTGAGTCGGTCTTTTTGCCGCTCTAAATCAGCGGGGGCATCATAAAATTTGTTTTTTTCTTTGCTGAAAAAACATACCACATAAGATTTATCGGGTGAAAAATACACATCTTTCATGGCCCCAGAACCGATGATTTCATCCACATATTCAATAGTTTTTCCATCAAATGTTTGGCAACGAATCGTTTTTGCATTACTCATGATTCAGCCCCTGTGTCGATGTAAGATCGGGCGCCTGTGGAACAAACAATGCCAAGGTACGATCATCATGATGTCCTGAGCTAAAGAAATGCATCCATTCTAAAAGTGCGCTGTCTGGCTGTTCTTCAGCCAATGGGTTTTGTAACTCCTGCCAGAGTGCATCCCATTTTTGTTGATTCTTGAGGCCAGCATCAGTTTCAAATTTTGGATCTGAGATGCCATCGGTCATCAGGATAACTGCGGCAATATCGTCAAAATAACCCATATTGACCCGTTCGCTAAAGTTGCTGAGAATCGATTGATCCAGAAATCGAGTTTGTCCTGCAAATTCACCACTATCGGGCGTTCCCATCAGGCTTAATTGATCTGCGCTATAGACGACAATCGCACCATCACCGATCCAAATGGTACTAATGAACGTTTGCTGATCTTGTTGCTTTACCACCGCCGCAAGTAGCGTGGTGGCAAAGGCTTTGGCGGGGACATTTTGCGCTTGAGCTTCGGTTTCAATCCTTTGAATGGATATTTGAACTACTTTATAAAAAATATCATGGAAATCTTTGTATAACGCAGATTGCGTCGTGGTTTTGCTGTTGTCATCGCCTGAAGCTGTTTGCCATTGTGCGAGGTTCTCATCAATAGTATTTTGATTTTGTTGAATATAATCAATTAATAATTGTCCAACACAATCTGCGGCAATTTTAGAGCCTTGGCGTGAGAACTGCGCGCTGCCTGCGCCATCTGCAACCACCAATACACTCCACGGACTATCCGTAACCTGCCCGATAAAAAAGTCATCATCTCTAAAGGTGCCTGCGTGCTCATGCGAACGCCCACGACGGCTGGCAGCAATTAATTTAAAATCATCATTGCAGATCATGTGTTGTGCAGTATGGGCTTTGTGATACGGTTCATCTGCGCTGGGTTCATTCACCTGCCACAAACTGCGCGGATCAGCATTAATAATGAACGTGCATTGCCCTGAACGCCATTGGTTTTGGTCACGATATAAGAAGTGAATCTGATAATCACCCGCTACAGTCGGTGTGCCCACAAAGTGAGCTGTTTGCGCGTCAAATGCAATCCCGACTGCGCTAGAAAATTTCACGCTATTCGCTTTGATTTCAATGATTTTATCTGTGCATTGTCTTTTAATCTGCGCCTGATAGGGCGAGTCAACCCGCGCATTGGCAATTTGAAAATGAGGCATTT
>JACMMY010000120.1 GCA_014378805.1 Moraxellaceae bacterium | reverse complement strand
TGCGCTGAAACAAATGCGCGACATCGATAGAGCAACCGCTTTTGAAATGCATCCTGATGTGTTTACTCAGTTGCATCATTATCTGTATGACACACGTTTGGGACTACATGAACGTGATGCTTATGAAGGCTTATTTGGCGTCATTCCTCCGAAAGAAAAACGCGGTTTGGTAATGATCGATCCACCGTATGAGCTTGAACGTAAAGACTTTCCACAAATCGTAGACCTTTTAACCGCGGCACATCAAAAATGGCCGACAGGTGTCTATGCGGTTTGGTATCCAATCAAAGATCGTCCTATGATCGAGCGCTTTGAAAAGAAAATGCAAAAGACTGGGATTCGCAGACAGCTAATTTGTGAACTCTGTGTTTGGCCTGATGATACGCCTGTCGGCTTGAACGGCTGTGGTTTATTGGTGATTAACCCACCTTACCAATTCGCAGATCATGCAGATACACTATTGCAATGGCTATTCCCACAACTCAAAATGAGTGAGAAGGGTGGACATGCTGCGGTACGTTGGTTAGTTGGTGAGTAATTGTTGCTTACTGTTTAATTTTAATCTGTTCCTACGTATAGTATTGAATTAACAAACTTAATATTCTAATGGAGTTCACCGTGGCGACACCAGATAAAAACTTTGATCGTCATCAAGCGGAACAAACTGATTTACTGTCTTTTGCGAACAGTCCTGAAGACGATGATCATGATGGATTGACCTTCGAAATCATCGAAGAAGAACGGACCCATGAAGGCAGTAAAGTACGCAGTAAAGGGATTTATTTATTCCCAAACATGATTACTACTGCGGCTCTGCTGTGCGGTTTTTATTCAATTATTGCCAGTACTGGCGGTCAATTTGAAAAAGCCGTTTATGCAATTTTCCTTGCGGCATTGTTTGATGGTTTAGATGGTCGCGTAGCACGTTGGACCAATGCGCAAAGTGCGTTTGGTGAGCAATTTGACTCGCTGTCTGACATGATTTCATTTGGTGTTGCGCCAGCTATTCTAGCGTATAGTTGGATACTGTCACCGTTGGGACGGGTTGGTTTGGCGTGTGCGTTTATCTTTACTGCCTGTGCTGCATTCCGTTTAGCCCGTTTTAACGTGCAAATTGCGGTCGTTGATAAACGTTACTTTATTGGGTTAGCAAGTCCGCTTGCTGCTCTTGTTGTCGCCAGTGGTATTTGGGTTGGAATCGACAATCCAAGCAAGATTGACATTAGTATTCTTGGTTGGAAGATTGTTTACGCCATCCTCGTCGTCATTGCAGGATTATTGATGGTGAGCAACGTTCGCTACTTTAGTTTTAAGGAAATGGATAGAAAACGCGTTCCATTCGTGATCATGTTGCCCGTTGTTTTAATACTTATTGGAATCGTCTACGACATTCCATTGGGATTATTCTTTGTCGGCATCATCTACGCCGCATCGGGTATTGTGTCCGCAGTGACAGCACGAGCAAAGAAGCCTGTCATCAATAACGACGTCACTACCTGATAACAGTTCTTGACAAGCTTATGCATGCACGATGCTAAAAAACCGCCGTTAAGCGTATCATTTGACGGCGGTTTTTAAATGTAAAACTGTATAAAAAAAAATCTATTATTCGACTTAAATCATCGCTAAATCAAGCTTAGACTCTTTCGGCTCATATATGTTACAGCAGCCTACCAAACAATATCAAAATTACAGCAAAGTCACATCCAAATAGTCTTTACTGCGCATAAAAGATCACTATTAAATCGTGCTACATTAACCACTATTGAAGGTTAATATTGGCAGGCATAGGACGACCAAAATGCTCATTCTAAAACGTGATGTGAATGCACCAACGTCCAGTGAGATCACCCCAGAATCTCACTATATCAATCGCCGTATCTTTCTCAAAAGTGCAAGTCTCGCCAGTGCGAGCGTGGTCGCGGGAACAAGTAGTTTGATTTTACCGCAGAGTGCGAGTGCGCTCGCCTTGCCTTATGCCCCTGTTGTTGACCGTCCTGATGCACCAAACTTTCTGAAAAAGAAAATCGCCAGCCGCAAAGTTGCCAGCTCGAACCCTACAGGAGAGCCTCTGACGCCTTATACAGATGTCACCACTTATAATAATTTCTATGAATTTGGAACCGACAAATCTGATCCATCCAAAAATGCAGGAACGATTAAAGTTTCTCCTTGGAGCGTGAAAATAGATGGACTGTGCGATAAACCTGGCACCTATAGTCTCGAAGATATTCTTGCGCCTCACACCTTAGAAGACCGTATTTATCGTTTTCGCTGTGTGGAAGCATGGTCAATGGTCGTTCCTTGGCTGGGCTTCCCTCTCGCCGACTTAATTCGTCGTATGCAGCCTAAAAGTAACGCGAAATTCGTTGAGTTTCATACCCTACTTGACCCTAAACAACTGCCCGCACAAAAGGGATCAGCCCTTGCTTGGCCTTACGTGGAAGGCTTACGTATGGATGAAGCCATGAATCCTTTGACCTTGATGGCGATGGGATTGTATGGACGCAGCTTGCCAGATCAAGATGGTGCACCGCTACGCCTGATTGTGCCGTGGAAATATGGTTTTAAATCTATCAAATCGATTGTGCGGATCACCTTCACTGACCGCGCACCTGTGACGACTTGGTTGAAACTTGCACCCACTGAATATGGATTTTTTGCCAATGTTAATCCAACAGTCGATCATCCGCGTTGGACTCAGGCAAGTGAACGACGTCTACCCAGCACTCTTTTCAATCAAAATCGACGTAAAACATTGATGTTTAATGGCTACAGTAATGATGTTGCTGGCATGTATAAAAACATGGATCTTAAACGTTTTTTCTAATTATTCACCGCACATTTTTGCGATGTGAATGAACGTTTACAATGATGACTCGATAAATAGAAGTAGTATCAATGAGTGCAAATACAATCTCTACAGCCCGTAAATTCAAACCACTGGTGTTCATCTTACTGCTTTGCCCTGCATTATGGATG
Source organism: Moraxellaceae bacterium (assembly GCA_014378805.1). Lineage (GTDB taxonomy): Bacteria > Pseudomonadota > Gammaproteobacteria > Pseudomonadales > Moraxellaceae > Aquirhabdus. The sequence continues at coordinate 6,204 of JACMMY010000120.1, read as the reverse complement.
ATCTATCAAGCGGTATTTGCACAACAACTCCTTGGCGCTGATCCCGCTAAATCGCTGGTTGATCAAAGTGGATTATGGGCGATCAAAAGCATTCTTTTTGCACTGGCAATGACGCCGCTGCGGATTCTGACGAAGCAATCCTTCTTTATTATTTTCAGGCGAATGACTGGATTGTTTGCATTTTTTTATGCAATCACCCACTTTCTTATCTACAGCATCCTGCTGCTCGGTTTAGACTTATCGCAACTGGGTACTGAACTGACAAGACGTCCGTATATCATCGTTGGTTTTATAGCACTGCTTTTATATGTCCCATTGGCCATTACATCGACAAATGGATGGCAGCGCCAACTTAAACGTAACTGGATACGTCTGCACAAATTAGTCTATGTGATTGGTATTCTTGCGGTTATACACATGACTTGGCTTAAAAAACTAGGGCTCACAACGACATGGCCTTACGCCTTAGCTCTAGTGATTTTATTGGGTATTCGTATCGTGAATACGCTGAATAACCGAAGAATGGCTCAACTTAAAAAACATTGAGCTGCACAATCTGCAATCGATAAAAAACAAGATTACTGAGCTCTTATAAGTATCGAAATGGGCGCTATCTCGTAACGCCTCACATCGATAGGCTCTGTGAACGATGCTCACATTTAAAAAAATACCGTACACTATCCATTATTATTTGCACTGAACGGCTTCCACTTTGACTCCCCTTAAATACCTGAATCATTACCCTGCCTCGCTCCAAGAACAGATTCGGCAAATGCTGCTTGAAAATCGCTTGGGCGAGTATTTACACAAGAAGTACCCTGAATCTCACGTCATTCAGAATAATAAATCACTGTATGAATATGCGGTGGAGTTAAAGCAGACTTACTTAAAAAACGCGGTACCCATTGATAAAGTTATCTACGACAATCACTTGACGGTCGATCATCATGCGCTTGGATTAAATACCGCAATTAGCCGAATTCAAGGCGGGAAACTCAAAGCCAAAAAAGAAATTCGTATCGCAGCGTTATTTAAGAATACACCTGCGGCATTCTTACGCATGATTGTCGTTCATGAACTGGCTCATTTGAAAGAGCGCGATCATAACAAAGCGTTTTATCAGTTATGTGAATATATGGAGCCGAATTATCATCAGCTAGAATTTGATTTGAGGGTTTTTCTGACTTATCAGCAGTCGATTAAGATTCAAAATGCGACGAATGAAATTTGAAGACGGTAGGGGCAGACCTATGTGTCTGTCCTAAAAAAAGGAGAACACTTAGGTTCTCCCCTACAAAACAATTATCAGCCTAACGAAGAAAAATCAATTAAACCACCTACAAATCAACGCCAATAGTCATCTGGCGGCGGCGGTAATGCATACAATGACGCACGCATACTCTCGGACCATTGCTGACGAATCATCGAAAAATACGGATCCGTTTCATATAAGCGACGCCCTTCAGGAAAATCGAAACTATCCGCTTTGTAAACCAGTAAATCCAATGGTGTACCCACTGAAAGGTTGGAGCGGATTGTCGAATCAAAAGAAATCAATGCACACCGTAACGCTTTATCGAGTGGTGAATCGTAGCTGAGCGCACGATCCAGAATCGGTTTACCGTATTTACTTTCACCGATTTGGAAGTAAGGCGTATCCATGGTCGCTGCAATAAAATTACCTTGCGGATAAATATTATACAACTCCGGGGGTTGGCCTTTAATCTGCCCACCGATTAAAAATGAGCAAGAAAATTCAGAATCCTCAGAGCCTGCAACAATCGATGCAGACGCTTTCATTGTATCTCGCAGATATTGCCCCACCAATCCAGCAGCATCAAAAATAGTCGGCACATTATTTAAATGCTTACCAATATCAGCCTGAATACTATGGAATAATTTGGTGACGACGACTTGCGATGTTGCCAAATTACCCGAACTTTGAATGACTAAAAGTCTTTCGCCAGGTACACCTAAACGATGTAATTTACGAAAAGTCGCAATGTGATCTATACCCGCGTTGGTGCGTGAATCACTGACAAAAATTAAGCCTTCTTTCAGACGCATCCCAACACAATAAGTCATTTCGTTTCTCACAGAATTGTTTGGTCAATGCCGAACAACGGAATTCAAATAAATAGATAAAAATCCCAATACTAAAATCGCAACAATCCCAATCAAAAATATCAAATTAGACGAGCTCTAGGCTTATTTTAGTACATTATGGGAATGTGAGGTCAATTAACTGAATCACTAGATCAATAACTAACTCACCAGCACTTGAACTAACGCGCTCAGTGACTCTTTGCCGCCACCTTGTCTCACGCCCCGAACTGGGGCAGCATCAAGATAATCACGCCCGACCGCTGTTTGAATGTGACGAGTTGGAGTAAATAACTGATTGCTGATATCAAAGCAGTACCAGTAGCCATCCAATAAAACCTCAGCCCACGCATGGCTCGCCATATGGCTCGATATCGAACTATAAAGATAGCCTGAGACGTAACGTGCCACAACACCGTGATCACGCACGCATGCGAGAAACACGTGAGTATGATCCTGACACACGCCTGATTCTAACTTGAAGGCTTCGCTGGCAGTCGTTGAAACATCCGTTGAACCAGAGGTGTAAGGCATTTTTGCAGCAATCGCCTCCGCAAAAGCGATCAAACCTGAACGATCGAGTGACTTTAAATGTAGGCGTGTAAAGTCACGCATCGCCTCATCACTCTGCGTCATCTGCGTCGAATGCAAAAATAACTCTGGGGGATGTCGATCATCACGAATACTTTCAGCATGATCATCTATCTCAATTTCACCCTGCGCCAACAAATATAACTCTTGATGAGGCTGATCAAGCGACAATGTCGTCCAGATATTACCGAATCCATCCGATTGAATGATCGTCTTGCCAGGCACAGCAAGCTGCCAATTAAGTACACGCTGATGCGCCATGGTTTGTGGGCTCATTCGTAAATACTGAATGCTTCTGTTTACCATTCTTTCATATCGATAAATGGTTTGGTGGTTCACAAGAAGCTTCATACACCATTCCTAAATAACTCATGAATTCGATCACTGAGATCATAAAATGCAACGCGATCATATCGTTTATTCAGGAGCATGATTGGCTCTTTTAGGCGTTGCCAACCAATTGGCAACAAGTCCAAAACATCACTTAACGCTTTAATATCTCGCGCAGGGTCTTTAATGAGTCGTAAATTAATATCAACGCGTTCAACAGACTCACCCATGCGCAGAAACAACTGCACCATCGTGCTTTCTTGCTTGAGTGCTGAACGACAGTCACGTAACAAATCATTCATGTCATCAACCGATGCCTCAACCTGACAGCATAAAGCCTGAAACGCTTCAAAGGTCGGCGCAGTGAGTACACCACGCACTGATTGAATGTTTTGTTTAACCGAATCAAGATTAGATGGCAGTGAACCCGACTGGCTTGAATCATGAATCAGTGCATTCAGCGTTTCCGCATTCCAAGCGGGTAAATTAAAGGCATGGGCAAACGATTGCGCCTCAAGATCGTCAGAGAAAGGAAGTAAATGACATAAACCATCTACACGAACTAAGTAGCGTCCTAACCAATATAAATTAGCCGCCGTAGATAGAGGTAAAATCATACATTTGCTCCTATCTTTGTGGATCCGCTGGGTATGATCGTTGTTGCAGTGATTGCGACAACTGGATCTAAACTCGATTCCGCAGTATCTTTTGTAACGTCCGCATTGGTCACAGACTCCGTCCGAGACTCTACAATCGGTTCATCATTTTTTTCGAGATCAACCACCCATGTGTCTTTAATTCCGCCGCCTTGCGAGGAATTAACAACCAACGAGCCTTCAGTCAATGCAACTCGTGTCAGACCGCCTGCTACAGTGCGAACTTGGGTTGGACTACTCAGTATAAATGGACGTAAATCGATATGACGTGGCGCAGTTTTCTCATCGACTAATGTCGGGCAAACTGAAAGTGCAAGCGTCGGTTGGGCAATATATGCATCTGGCTCTGCAATCAACTTCAATCTGAACTCTTCCAGCTCCGCTTTGCTTGCTTGAGGACCAATCAACATGCCATAACCGCCCGAACCTTGCGCCTCTTTAACGACTAATTCAGGTAAGTGCGCCAAGACATATTTCAAATCATCAGGTTTACGACATTGCCAAGTCGGCACATTATGCAAAATTGGCTTTTCGCCCAAATAAAAATCAATCATGTCGGGCACAAATGGATAAATCGACTTATCATCCGCAACACCTGTGCCGGGTGCATTCGCCAAAATCACATTGCTAGCACGATATGCAGACATCAAACCCGCAACACCAAGCATACTGTCAGGTCTGAACGCCAAAGAATCCAAAAATGGATCATCCAGTCGACGATAAATCACGTCAACTTTTTGTCGACCCGCAACCGTATTTAAAAATACCTCCGCGCCATCAACAAACATATCCTGACCACTGACCAGCGGCACACCCATTTCTCGGGCTAAAAACGCATGTTCATAATAGGCACTATTAAATCGCCCAGGTGTTAACACCACGATCAATGGATTTTCGACTGTTGTCGATTCGATCAGGGTTTTCTTAAGTAGCGCAGGATATTCTTCGACGCCTAAAATATTATTCTTGGCAAACAGTGACGGCATCAATTGCTGACTAATCGAGCGTCCTTCCAACATGTAAGACACGCCGGAAGGCGTGCGTAAATTATCTTCCAGCACGTAATACATGCCATCGCCATGTCGAACAAGGTCAATGCCACTGATATGTGCATATATTTGACCCGGTAAATCAACATTCAACATCGACGGTTGAAAACAAGGATTCGCAAAGATTTGTGCGGCTGGAATAATCCCAGCACGAATAATATCTTGTTGATGGTAGATGTCATGTAGAAAGGCATTCAATGCGCGAATGCGCTGCGCACAGCCGGCCTCCATGATATGCCACTCTTTGAGCGCAATAATACGAGGAATAATATCAAACGGAATCACGCGCTCGGTATTACAGGCATCGGTATATACCGTAAAGGTTATCCCTTTTCGATAAAAATTTTCAGTTGCTGCTTGATTTAATGCAAGCACATTTTCATTACTCTGTGACTCAATCCAACGAACCACATCTTGGTAAGTTGGGCGAATAGATCCATCCAAAAAACGCATTTCGTTAAAAAAATCAGGAGCGCTATTGACCGCCCCAATCAAACTACTCTCAGACTGAATCAATTGATTGACGTCAAGTGTATCCGCAACATTCAATAACGGAGATTCCATCATGATCACACCTCGTCAGTACTCGCAACTTCATCTAAATCAGATCGGTGCACTCTCTAAACTATGCAAAGTCAGTACCAGTCTTACCCATCATTACGGACGTTGTCCTAAAATATTGATATACAAACCCAGAATACTAAAATGAAAACAATAAAAAATTAAACACAATCCATGCATAAAGTCATTAAAACAAGTGTCTTTTCAATCTACACAAGCAAAAATCCGCGATAGCGATCGTAAAACGCAGTTTCATCAATACAATCATTATTATAAAACGTAAAACAGTTCATTTTTTATGTAAGACAGAGTGCGCACCAAATTAGAGCATACCACCATAAAAGACGCTCGCAATATGTGCACCACAGGATCGAACAAAGATTCACATAAACCTTTATCGACAGACACACTACTGCAAACGCGTTACTGAAGCGTTAAAAAAACCAGCGATTAATCGGGCAAATGAATTGCACCTTCAAACACTGTTGCTGTTGGCCCTGTCATCCAAACAACACTATTTGGACGCCAAGCAATTGATAAATCACCGCCTTGTAAATGTACCAACACTTGCTCATCTAACAAACCGCGACGAATACCACTGACAACCGCAGCGCATGCACCTGTTCCGCAAGCCAGTGTTTCGCCAGTTCCACGCTCAAACACACGCAAACACACCTCGTTACGACTCATGATCTGCATAAACCCAACATTCACGCGCGCAGGAAAACGCGGATGACGCTCAAGTACAGGACCAATCGTTTCCACAGGTGCTTTCAAAATATCATCGACGACTATCACTGCATGCGGATTGCCCATATTGACAACATCAAGCTCAACTTCTTGCCCTGCGACGTCAACAAAATAACTTGCAGCATCGACATCGGCTTGAAAAGGAATTTCATGCGGGTGCACTT
>JACMMY010000119.1 GCA_014378805.1 Moraxellaceae bacterium | reverse complement strand
TCAAAACGCACTTGGTCATTCCCCTTACCAGTTGCGCCATGGCTGATGTATTCAGCGCCATGTTCTTTGGCAAGTTCGACCAAGCGTTTAGCAATTAAGGGACGTGCAATGGAAGTACCGAGTAAATACTCGCCTTCGTAAATTGCATTCGCACGAAACATTGGGAACACATAATCACGCGCAAATTCTTCGCGTAAATCTTCAATATGAATCGATTTAACGCCCATTTGCTGCGCTTTTGCGCGTGCTGGCTCAACTTCTTCACCCTGACCAATATCAGCAGTAAAAGTAATCACTTCAGCATCATATTTCTCTTGTAACCACGTCAAAATGACTGAGGTGTCTAGACCGCCTGAATAGGCAAGTACAACTTTACGCTTTTGGGCCATGAATGTTGTCCAGTACAAATTAAAAACGAGTGGAATGAATCAAAAAAAGAGGCATTCTTAAGTCGCAATATTCTACATGAAAGCAAGCAATGACGCAGCAACTTCAATGCTGCAAATGCAATAATCAAATGATGATATAAAACCAAATTTCTGAATAAAAATTTATAAAGTTTCAGGTTTGATTAAGTGATACTCGCGAATGCGATGGCGACCTGAAGATTTCGCTTTGTATACAGCCTCATCTGCTTGATTAATCAACTGTGCAACCGTGATTTCTTCATCGGTAATTGCATGGGTAGACACACCTATACTGACGGTGACAAACTTCTGAGTTTTTGATTTTTTATGCTCAATTTTGAGTGCATCAACACCCTCTAATATACGCTCAGCAACTGCTCTTGCTCCAGCAATCGGTGTATTTGGAAGTAGCACAACAAACTCCTCACCACCATAGCGTGAGGCAACATCTGTACTTCGCGATAAAATACTTTGCAAACTATGCGCAACAGCAATCAACGTATCATCACCTTTGAGGTGCCCATAATAATCGTTGTAAGCTTTAAAATGATCAATATCAATAAAAATCAATGACATTGGCTCACCTGAACGTTGTGCTCTGTCCCATTCATCATCGATACGTTCATTAAAAAATCGACGATTTGCCAGTCCTGTCATTGGATCTTCACGCGATAAACGCTCAAGCTCACGACCCATTCGCTCCGCTTCGGCTTTATCTAGAGCCAAGAGACGCGCTTGTAAAAAATTCTCACGCTCTTTTGCAATATTTGCATGGGCAACGATGAATCCAATAAAATTAATTAAGCCGATATAATAAAAGTACCGCATGATTTCTTCATTGGAATACCACACAAAATCATAATTAACAGTCTGCAAATAGGCGACCAGCATTGCCAGCAGTCCAGCGACACCACCGATCAGTAAAACAAACTTAGGTTTTATACCTGTCACAAAATAAATCAGAATATAGACCAAAATGACGTCATAGGTCGCAATCTGTGCAACCAATGGCGTTTTAAACTGCAAAGAAAAATAGGCGGTAGAAAGCACGCCAACAAACGAAACAGCACCGATGATGATGTAGAAATTTTTAACTGAAAACGATTTTTTTAATAAAATTGGCAATGAACTCAAGCATAAAATTCCCATGCCATAAATATAGGCTAAATTGTATAATTCATGCGTACGAAAAGAGTCCCAGCTCAAAAAATAAACGACTGGAAAACTCACTAATCCCAAGATAAGATAAGCAATTGTTCCTGGAATGACGATTCCATTGATCAAATTCGCGGTGCGTTCTGCCAAACTCCCCCAAAACATCGACTCCATTTCGGGTTTGAACCGACGAAAAAGTATACTGCGCTCAGCCAATATGCCACGAATCAGTGCATCTTCTTGTAGTATCGGCTTTACAATTGGTTTTTTGTTCAAGTCCATCTCTGAATATTAATCTTATTAAAAAAAGATAATTTGCTTCGTGCATACTCACCTACCATAACAAAAAAATTCAATATCTCATAGACATCTCGTCTGTACTCTAACAGCTTATATTTGTATAGCGCTATTTTAAATGTTGAGGACAATATCGTAAAAGATTGCCATACGATTTTGCAGTGTTTTACATTGCTATTTCGACTATCATTTACCGATTGTTTTTAGAGTATTTTATCGTGACGACTAACGCAGCCCAAACGCTTACTATTACCCAGCCAGATGATTGGCATATTCATTTGCGCGACGGACTCGCTTTAGCACGAACAGTACCTGATATTGCATGCGTTTTTAATCGTGTGATCTGTATGCCGAACCTTGTGCCGCCTGTCACCACAGTCGATGAAGCGAATGAATATCGCGCTCGTATCATGGCGCATGTCCCACAAGGTGTTCCATTCGATCCGCGCATGGCTTTGTATCTGACCGATCATACCAATCCGGCTGAAATTGCAAAGATTAAACAATCCGAATTTGTGCAAGCCGTGAAACTCTATCCAGCTGGCGCAACGACTAATTCGCATTCAGGCGTGAGTGATTTATCAAAGGTTTACGATGTCATTGCCCAAATGGAAGAACATGGCGTGCCGTTCTTGCTACATGGTGAAGTGACGCATAGCGATGTCGATATTTTTGATCGGGAAAAGCGCTTTCTAGATGACGTCCTTGATCCATTATTAAAACGCTTTCCGAAACTGCGGATGGTGCTTGAACACATTACGACTGCTGACGCTGCTGCATTCGTCCAAGCGCAAGGCGCGAATGTCGGCGCAACGATTACACCGCAACATTTACTGTTTAACCGCAATCACATGTTGGTTGGTGGTATTCGTCCACACTTCTTCTGTTTACCGATTTTAAAACGTCAAACGCATCAAGCTGCGCTGATTACCGCTGCAACTAGCGGCAATCCAAAGTTCTTCTTAGGCACAGACAGTGCGCCGCATGCGCAAGACAAAAAAGAAAATGCTTGTGGTTGTGCGGGTTGCTACACCGCGCCGATTGCGATTGAACTCTATGCTGAAGCGTTTGAGCAAGCGAATGCCTTGGACAAACTCGAAGGTTTTGCGAGTTTTTACGGTGCTGATTTCTATGGTTTACCGCGTAATACACAGAAAATCACACTCGTGAAGCAATCTCAACAAGTGCCTGATTCTTACTCTTATTTTGAAACTCAACAACTTGTGCCATTACGCGCTGGTGAAACCCTGACTTGGTCGGTACAAAGTGAGCGCGGTTAATGAATGATACTGATGTGACAAACAACGTTGTAACAAATGAAACTAAACCCGTACCTCCAATCATTGGTCAACGCTTTCGTGGTTTCTTGCCTGTAGTGGTGGATGTTGAAACAGCGGGTATGGATGCAAAATCTAATGCCCTGCTTGAAATTGCTTGTATTCCGATTTTATTCGATGAAAATGGTCAATTGGTTTTAGGCGAAGCGGTACACGCGCACATCAAACCGTTTGAAGGCTCTAAACTCGATCAACGTTCGCTCGATTTTATTGGGATTGATCCATACAACCCATTTCGTATGGCAGAAGATGAGAAACCTGCGTTACTGCGGATTTTCAAATCGCTGGAAAAAACGCGTCGTGAACAAGGCTGTAATCATTGCGTGTTAGTCGGTCATAACGCGCATTTTGATTTAGGTTTTCTGCAAGCGGCAGTTGCGCGGACGCATACCAAGAATCAAACGCCATTTCATAGTTTTTCGGTGTTTGATACGGTGACTTTGGCAGCGGCGGCGTATGGTCAGACGGTTCTGGCGCGCGCATGTCAAGCGGCTGGCATTCCGTTTAGCAATGGCGAAGCGCACGCGGCGTTGTATGACACGCAAAAAACGGCTGAATTGTTTTGTAAGATCGTCAACGCTTGGCCTGCCATGCAGATTGCAAATGTTGATGAGAAAGACACTGGTGAGGAAGAACAGCATTAAAGTAGATTGCCAGCACATCTATTTTTCAGTTCGTGCTGGCGGTTTTTGATTAGATGATTGATTTAACCTCATCACGCAGATATTGACGTAGCTTAGGCCACTTTTCCTGATAGATGTCTTTATCAACACCCCATTTCATCTCAGGAAAAGCATTAATCTCTTCTATCAGCTCTTCAAAGCGAAAATTTCCTGCCAGACGGGCAATGATCACGGTACGGAGGGGCATATACGTCTCTTGGAATAGGTCAGCAAACCCACCATTGATCAGTGCATCTATATCACTGATCGTCTGCAGATGATCATGCAGCGTAAGTACCTTTTCATCTATCGCGGATATTATGGCGTTGAGTTCGCCCATATTGGTAATCCGCGGTCCCTGACCATTGCGACTAAAGCCCTTATACGATGGCAAACTGGTGCAAAGCATTTCTTCGCCTCGTTTAAAATTAAATCGTTTAAAAATATCGGCGTATTCGGCACTAAAAAAAGACATATTTAGGATCACGCGAAATTCATCACGACCCCCTTGATAGCTCATTGTGAAGAATTGCTGCCCAAAAGTAACATTCTTGATATAGCCTTTTGCCCCGACGTCAAAAGAATAAAATGGGGCAGGATGCTTGGCTTTGACATAACCATGATGTGCAGCCATGTCAGCGATACGAGATTCCGTATATTTTTTAAATTCTGTTAAGGTAGTTGGAAATTCACCTTTTTCCTCTTTATCCATATGCTGCCATGCAGCTTGCCACATCGCACCTTGCTCAGAAGGAAGGGTTTGACCATTGGGCAGACTGTTTCTGGTGGACCATACATCACCACTAAACCTTGGGCAGCAGCACTTTCTACAATAAGCCGAATTGCTCCTATGAAGTTATGTGGCGGCAAACCCAGTGTGTAAATCGCCTGTTCAACCTGTTGTGACTCCCTGACGACATCGATGAAATTTTTATAGTAGTCGAGCAATTCTTCATCAGGTTCACTCGCTGTCGAAATCAGTTGATATAGATGATGACCGAAGGCAGCAAATTTAGGGTTGATACCCTGCACAACACCATCTAACTGACTAAATTGTGCT
>JACMMY010000118.1 GCA_014378805.1 Moraxellaceae bacterium | reverse complement strand
TTCGTAGCTAATTTCTTTTAGGACGTCATTATCAGTATTGCCAGCACCGCGTTGGATTGCGCGGTTAATTGTATCGCGGGTCATGTTGACCGAAAGGGCTTTTTCGACCACGGCGCGGAGTTTAGGGTTTTTGGAAGGATCGGCATCGCCTTGTTTTGCTGCACTCACTAACTCGCGGATATATTTGGTAAATACTTTGCCTTTCGACGCGTCTTGGCGCGCTTTGCGGTGCTTGATATTGGCCCATTTGGAATGTCCAGCCATGGCTGATTGCTCCTTGTTGTTTCTGTAAATAGGGATTGATGCGAGATCAACATGCTGAAATAAAACACACTAAAGTCATCGCCCCAAGATGAGCGAGATGACCGTTAAAATTTGGCACAAATGTTAGCAGATTCGCAGTGTTTTGATAAGACACTGCTTTGAGAAGGTTCAAACGAATGATCGTTAGATTACCAACGATATTTATCGAAGTTTTCTGGGTTTGCCCAATATCTTGAATTGAGCCAGTCGGGGATTTGTTTGTATTCGAGGATGTTGAATTGCCACAGTTCCCAACCTTCGATCGTCTCGATTTTGCTAAAACCCAATGCGCGTAAACCTGTCGATTGATCACCATAAGCCACGACTAGCACACGTCTGGCCAGTAAGTCACGTAGATGTGTTAAACCATGTGTAATGGTTTGAGTTGCGGTCGTGTGTGAAGGCGTAGTTTGATGGTCATTGTGGGTGAGAGCGTTATTGGTGACAGAGTCGTGATCGAGGTAGCATTCATCCAACACAATCACCGCGAGATCAAAACGTTGCTGAAAAGGAATGCTATTCAGCAACCAAAGTTCACGTTGTTGCCATAGTCCTGTCCATCCTGTACTCCAATCTTTTAGCGAACTAAAATCACGTGTAATAACTAAACCGTGTTCAATGGGTTTTTCATGCGCTAATCGCAGGATCAGAGGAAGAATGTCGGGTGGCATGTGTGATGGCATTGGCAAATCCTTGCTGATGACTAAAGGCTTTTGTATGGTCTCAATAATCATTTGATTCGACCCCACATTGATCATGAAGGTATAACAATATCATAGCGCATATCAATATGTGACAAATTATATTTAATCATTTTATAACAACTATATTTCCGTGTTCATTTCGTTACGAGGGCATAAATCAGTTTAAAATAGTGGCCATGAATGATGTTCATGAAAGGCGTGATCGCCATTCAAACGTAGTGTAAAAACGAGTCTGTTTAATTCGCCAAATTCATCGCATATTGATGAAATAGCCCTCTAGGAAAAGTATATGGAACACCAAGGTCTTTGTCATAAAATGCGCTCTCATCTCGGAGAGAGTGTGCCGACAGCGCATGGGACAGGGGCTGCAAGTGTCGAATATCATTTGGTTTTGGGATCGTTCGATCATCCGATGAATCAGTACTTGGGGCACGAGATCGAACTGGAGTGGACTGGTCGTATTTTTTGTTTGTCTTGCGGTAACAAATCGCCGAAATCGTATTCTCAAGGACATTGTTATCGTTGCATGATTTCTAAGGCATCGTGTGATATGTGTATGATGAAGCCAGAAACTTGTCATTTTCATTTGGGCACGTGCCGTGAACCTGATTGGGCATTAGATGTTTGTTTCCAGCCGCATATCGTCTATTTAGCCAATTCCTCTGCGCCTAAAGTCGGTATTACCCGAATTACGCAAATGCCGACACGTTGGCTTGACCAAGGTGCAACACAAGCACTACCGATTATGCAGGTCAATAGTCGTAGGCTATCGGGACTCGTCGAGGTTTTGCTCGGGCAAGATATCGCGGATAAAACGGATTGGCGAAAATTGCTCAAGGGTGAGGCAGAACCAATTGATTTACTTTCAATTCGTGATGAGTTACTGGGTAAACATCAAGCTGATATTGATCAATTGCTTCAGGAATCGGCGAATGAACTGGTAATGCTTTCTGATGAGCGGATTCGTGAGTTTTCTTATCCTGTGAATGAGTATCCAGCAAAAGTGACTGCGCATAACTTCGATAAAAAACCTATTATTCAAGGTAAATTGAATGGTATTAAAGGTCAATATCTGTTGCTCGATACGGGTGTTTTGAATTTACGTAAGTTTAGTGGTTATGAGCTGAAGGTTCGGGTTTAGTTTTTTAAAGGCAAAAGCAAAACCTCCCCCGCGCAGTACTACCGCGCGCTCCTTTTTCTAAGGAGGGAGTAAAGCTCCTCCCTTTGTAAAGGAAGGTTGGGTGGGATTTTTTTTTGACTGTGTTACTCAATATAAAAAAGGATTAAATCAACATGAATATCGCCGTAAATCCAGAAGACACTTCAGCAGCTCATCCAACGATTTATCTGAAAGATTATCAGCCGCCAGTATTTGGCGTGGATTCGATTCATTTAGATATTAATATCCATTCGACTGAAACCATTGTCGTCAGTACGCTAGAAATGCATCGTTTGCATGCGGGCAATTTGGTGCTGCTTGGGCGTGATTTAGAACTGTTGAATATCCAGTTAAATGATACAGATTTAGAGCGCAGCAGCTATATTCTCGACAAAGAAAGTCTGACTATTTTAAATGCGCCAGATCGCTGTACGATTAAAACTGAAGTCCGCATTCATCCCGAAACCAATACGCAACTTGAAGGTTTGTATCAATCTGGCGGCATGTACTGCACGCAAAATGAACCCGAAGGTTTTCGAAAAATCACGTTTTTCCCAGATCGTCCTGATGTGCTTTCTGTGTTTACCACGCGCCTTGAAGCCGATAATCAATATCCGACGTTGCTTGCGAATGGTAACTTAATCGAATCGGGTATCGTTGGTGCAGATCGTCATTATACGATTTGGCAAGATCCAACCAAGAAGCCGAGTTATTTGTTTGCGTGTGTCGCTGGCGATCTTGCTGTTTTAAAAGATACCTTCACAACGATGGAAGGCAAGACAGTTGCACTTGAAATTTATACCGAACAAAAAGACATTGAAAAATGCCATGTTGCGATGCAAGCATTGAAAGATTCCATGACTTGGGATGAGGAAAATTACGGTCGTGCCTACGATCTTGATAACTACATGATCGTCGCCGTCAGCCAGTTCAATATGGGTGCGATGGAAAATAAAGGCCTCAATATTTTTAATACGTCATGCGTATTATCCAGCCCAGAAACTTCAACGGATGTATCTAATTTTTATGTGAAATCAACGATTGCGCATGAATATTTCCATAACTGGACAGGTAATCGCATCACTTGCCGTGACTGGTTTCAGTTGTGCTTGAAAGAAGGGTTTACCGTATTTCGCGATCAGAGTTTTTCCGATACGTTGCAGTCGCCAGCTGTGCAGCGTATTGATGATGTATCGAGTTTGAAGTCGGCACAATTCGCTGAAGATGCAGGCCCAATGTCGCATCCGCCACGTCCAGACCATTTTGTTGAAATCAATAATTTCTACACAGCGACTGTTTATGACAAAGGCGCTGAAATCGTTCGCATGATGGCGACTTTGCTGGGCGAGGAAGGCTTCCGTCTAGGGACTGATGAATATTTCCGTCGTCATGATGGCGAGGCGGTCACGGTTGAAGATTTGATTAGTAGTCTAAGTGATGGTTCGGGGACTGATCTGTGGAATTTCTTGCCATGGTACAGTCAGCCTGGTACGCCAGTCGTGAGTGGGCAAGGTGTTTACGATGCGGCGTTACGTCGTTATACATTGACGCTCTCACAAACCATCGACAAGAAATCGAATTACCCAGCGCCACAACCGTTGCCGATTCCTGTGAAAATGGCGCTGTTTAATCAACAAACAGGTCAGCAATTATTACTCGATGCGCAAGGCGAAACTGAATGCGTATTGATGCTAAACCAAAGCAAACAGGTGTTTGTGTTTGAGCATATCGAAAACGCGCCGATTGTGTCTTTACTACGAGATTTCTCAGCACCAGTATTATTGAATTTTGATTATCAAGATGCTGAACTTGCGTTCCTCATGCAATATGAAAGCAATGGTTTTAATCAATGGCAAGCTGCACAGCAACTACTTG
>JACMMY010000011.1 GCA_014378805.1 Moraxellaceae bacterium | reverse complement strand
GAAGCCGTAGCGGCGTTGTCACCCGTCAATACGATAATTTTTAATCCAGCTTCTTTTAATTTTTGAATCGCCTCTAATGTAGTTGATTTAATGGGATCTGTCACACTAATCGCACCTGCCAATTGGTCGTCGATGCTTAAGAAGATGACTGTTTTACCGAGTTCTCTGAGGTTGTGTACCTGATCTTCTAAAGGCGATAGCGGTATTTTCTGGGCTTCCATTAAGCGCATATTGCCGAGCGAAACCCGTTTACCTTCAATAACACCACGTACGCCTTGGCCCGTGATGGACTCAAATTCCATGACTTGTTTGAGTGATTGTTTTTCGTCTTTAGCACGATTAACAATTGCAACGGCAAGTGGGTGTTCGGAGAGTGCATCGAGACTTGCAGCAATGGAGATGACATTCATCTCGTTGAATGGTGGGGCCGCAATGATCTGCTGCACTTTAGGCTTACCCTCGGTCAATGTTCCTGTTTTATCCACGACCAAGGTATTTACTTTTTCCATCAACTCTAACGCTTCAGCATCTTTGATCAGTACACCATCATGGGCGCCGCGACCAATCCCGACCATGATGGAGATGGGTGTTGCCAAACCCAGTGCACATGGACATGCAATAATCAATACAGAGACCGCCGCAACTAAGGCGTTCGCCATCGTAGGCGGTGGACCAAAAATAGCCCACAATGTGAATGCCAGAGTCGCAATCGCAATCACGACAGGAACAAACCAACTAGAAACTTGATCTGCTAATTTTTGGATTGGAGCGCGTGTACGCGATGCGTCATTGACCATTTGGACAATATGCGACAGTAAAGTGGTGGCACCGACATTGTCCGCACGAATTAGAAATGAACCTGTTTGATTGACAGTTCCCGCTGTCACTTTGCTCCCTAATTGCTTTGCAACAGGCGTTGGCTCGCCAGTAATCATGGATTCATCGACATAAGAATGACCATGGATCACTTCACCGTCTACAGGTAATTTACCGCCTGGTTTGACCCGCAGTACATCACCGACTTGCACGTGATTCAGAGAAACTTCCTCTTCGGAACCATCCGAATGGATTCGAAACGTTGTATTGGGTGTGAGTTCAAGCAGTGATTTAATCGCGCTATTGGTTTTAGAGCGCGCACGTAATTCTAAAACCTGTCCCATCAACACCAGTGTGATAATGACCGCCGCAGCCTCAAAATAAAGTGGCGCAACACCATGCATTTTGAACGTATCAGACAAAGAACTTGGGGACAGCAATGCGAACATACTAAATAAATACGACGCCGCTGTGCCCAATCCAATCAGACTAAACATATTCAGTTGCCAAGTTGTGAATGACTTCCAAGCGCGGACAAAAAAAGGCCATCCACCCCAAAGCACGACTGGCGTTGCAAGGATAAATTGCAGCCAATTGAATACATTGATTACAATTCGCTGTGGGAGATGAAGATCAGCGATCAATTCACTCATGGTCAACAGCAGCAGTGGCAAAGTGAGTGTCAGGCAGACCCAAAAACGGCGAGTCATATCATCCAATTCAGTCGTATCTTCCTCTAAACGGGTCGCCGTGGGCTCTAGTGCCATACCACACTTTGGGCAGATTCCAGATCCAAGTTGCTGAATTTCTGGATGCATTGGACAGGTATATAACACTTCAGGCGAGATCAAAGGTGTTTCTGTAAAAACCTTAGCTTTATGCATGGGTATTTTCCTTAATGAATACTCCGAAGTGCTCAGATTGACCCGTTTTTATTCTATTTTTTATCATACTGTAAATATCGTCTTTCATATGTGCGTAAGCACCCATAAAAACAAAAAGAATTTGATACCTAATTGACTTTATTCAAGACGTTATTACCTTTAATTTCGATAAGGAAAATACGATTGTTAAAGGAAGTTTCTGAAAAAAGTATTGTATCGTAAGTTGGTTAGCGCACAGTGTCATTTGAAATAGTTTGTTAATTTGCATAACGGACACGTTTGTGTTGGTCGTTCCTTACTTATTTTTCTACTGGGTATGAAATGTAATGTGTAGAACGAGAAAGATGCATGTCAGAGCCAATCAAAAAAACAACCAGCCCCAAAAATAATCAATTGTTGGCCTGCTTGCCGCCTGCTGAGTGGAAAATCCTTGAACCACACCTTGAATGGGTCGAAATGCCACTGGGCAAAATATTATGCGAGGCAGGTTGTACGCTTAGCCATGTTTATTTTCCTTCGACTGCGGTCGTTTCCATACTCTACGTGATGGAAAATGGCGCATCGGCGGAGATTGCCGTCGTTGGGAATGAAGGTGTGTTCGGTATTTCATTGTTTATGGGTGGTGAATCCACGACCAGTCGAGCGGTTGTACAAAGTGCTGGTGAAGGTTATCGTCTGAAGGCGCATATCTTAATGGATCAATTTGAACGTTCCGTGCCCCTGATGCATTTGTTATTGCGCTACACGCAAGCCTTAATGTCCCAAATGTCACAAACTGCAGTGTGTAATCGTCATCACAACATGGATCAGCAACTGTGTCGCTGGTTATTACTGAGTTTAGATCGTTTGCGTGGTAATGAGCTGATGATGACGCAAGAGTTGATTGCCAATATGTTGGGTGTGCGCCGTGAAGGGGTAACAGAAGGGGCAATCAAATTACAAAAAGCGGGCTTGATACGTTATTCACGTGGACGAATTACAGTACTCGATCGTATTGGTCTTGAAGCACGTTCCTGTGAATGCTATGCGGTAGTAAAAAACGAATACGATCGTTTGTTACCACAACAAGAAGGTGTTTAAAGAGAATAACATTTCTATTCCTTCCCATTTGGGGAAAGACGGAGATGGGATGTTTTTGATTTTTCAATGACATCTCAATCTAACACTTCGCTAAAGCTTAGTCTTGCGCGTTGGCAATGCTTTACGACTGGGTGAATCAGTGCATACGCTTTCATCCGGCATCTTCCTGAGCGTGAAGACAGCAAAGCAACACCATCAAGAACAATAGAATTTATAATCAACTGATCTCGAACTGCGGTGCGTTATTGTTCTACACGCTTTTCGACTTTGCTTAACAGGTCATATTGGCTTTGTGAGTAGTCTAACAGTCACTTACAAAGCCAATGGCGTGAGTGCCAGAAAGCAGCAACCGATCATTAAAACTAAGCCTGCGGATATGCGCATAGCGTAGGCTACGCCGCCTGATTTAAATGCAACCACGATTTTTGTAAAGGTGTTACTGCTTAGACCGATGATGATGGGGAGGATCGCATGCATTACTGTCAATTTTTGCGAAGTCACTAACGATGCAATGGATGCGGCAGTTGCATGTGCATCAAATAGCCCTGTAAACAGAGCACTCATTATCATGCCTTTTTCACCTAATCTGGCATTGACCACAGCTGAAATAAAAAGCACGACTGTCATTAAAAAAGCGAACGATAACGCTTGATATACATTAAACGCCCTGTCTCTCTTTAATTGGGTCAGTGTGGCTATCGGTGCAATCTGTCTAATATAGTATGCGCTATAAGCACATAAGACTACCGAAGCAATGATTAATGGGAGAATAAACGGCTTTAAAACATTCGGTTCAATGACCGATAATACAACTGCCAGTAGGATCAGTGTCGACAAATTAGAAACAATGCCTCCCGCAACGGCGCTATTAAAGAGTTGCGGTTCTTGTTTGGACTTCAGTCCCATGGTGTATACGGTTGCCGTACTTGAAATGAATCCACTGATAAACCCTGCAAAAGCCAATCCATAACGGATGCCAATGATGCGCTGAGCTACATAGCCAATGCCATTAATACTCATAATGACCACCACAATCATCACTATGGTGTGGGGATTAATGGCGTTATAAGGTCCCATGGCTTTATTCGGCGCAAGTGGAACAAAAATACAAATAATGGCTAAAAATATAAATGCATCGCTTAGTTCTTGTTCTGATAAAACACCCTTAATAAACGCATGGAGCTTACTTTTTATCATGAGTAGCCCCGTTGTCATGATACCAATACAGGCTGCAATTAGCGGCTCATGAATCGAAAAACCACCTAAAAGTACGGTCAAAACGAGCGCTGACTCGGTGGTTAAACCAGCGTCTTTTTTAGAAGTACGAATATAGGAAATTGCCGTAAGTCCGCCCATCACGAGAAGAGCAACACACAGTAAATATAAATGGTTCGGAGGAGTTTCTTGACCCGTTAATAAAATACTAACAGCACCTATCAATGACGAAATTGTAAACGTTCTAACACCGAGAGCATTGTCTGATGATTTTTGTTGGTGTCGTTCACGTTCAGTCCCGATCAATAATCCAATCCCTAAAGCAACCGATAGCCCGATGATGATTTCATTTGAAATGTTATAAAAATTAAACATATTGATGCCTTATTTTAAACTGGCTAATGCACTTGAATACATAAATGTTGGTGCGCTTGCTCACTATTAACGGAAGTGATTTAATCGATGCTTATGCGTTATTCATCCACGGATCGCATCCAATGCGCGGCAGGTTCGCCCTCAAACACGTGACGAATATAATCTGAAGCAGCATCTTGACCCCTGAGTTGATTGGGGATTTGCTGAATGTAGGAGAATGCAATCTGTAAATCTCTAGCGGATTGAACCGCAGCACTATTGCCATTATACGTGTCGCTATGTATTTCTCGCTGCTTTAGCGGAAATGCGGCTTTAGCGAGGATGGCTGTCTGCACAAGCGAGATAAATTCAAAAGTCTTTAAGTCTAATGGAACTGTCATGGCGATATCCTCATCAAGTTTAAGGCGTTATTGCCATTATATATGTCACAAAAAAATATTAATCGTGTCAAGATCGCGAGGATTAATGAGTTTTTTCGTCAGTCATATTAACCACTCAATGAATCTATTTCTATTTTAAGCGTAACCAAATTTTTGGCAGTGTCGTATGACATTAGTCAATTTAATGCTCAAATTATTGATCTAAGTCAGTGAGAGTTCGCTGTAAAGGATGATAATCAAGAGACAAGATTGGTCTTTAATCGAATCATAGAGTGAAATCTCATGCGCTATAACCTGCAACTGAATCGACTTTTAGCGTCTCTTTCCGCCGCAGACTTGGGGCGATTTTCATCACAATTAGAACTGATTGATGTGTCCGCTTATGAGATTCTCCATGAGTCGGGATGTCAGGTTACTTATGTTTATTTTCCAACAACCGCTATTATTTCTCTCACTCATGTCATGAATGATGGCTTTTCAGCAGAAATCGCAGTGGTCGGTCACGAGGGCTTGGTTGGAATCTCTTCGTTTATGGGTGGAGATTCAATGACCAGTCGGGCAGTTGTACTTAGCGCAGGAAAAGTCATTCGATTGAATTCTCGGTTTATGATTGAAGCGTTTGAGCAATCAGAAATTCTACAGCATGCGCTACTGGGCTATACGCAAGCACTGATTACCATGATGAGCCAAAATTCAGCTTGTAATCGCCATCATTCGCTCCATCAACGACTCTCGCGATGGCTTTTACTCAATTTTGATCGATTACCGATTAATCATCTGACCATCACCCAAGAGATGATCGCCAACATGCTTGGCGTCGGGCGTAAAGGGGTTACCGAAGCCGCCAGTCAATTACAAAAAGCGGGATTAATCCATTACGCTCGAGGTCATATCACCTTAACAAATCGTTTAGGGCTTGAGCATCGTACTTGCGAGTGCTACAAAGTTGTGAAAAAAGAATACGAACGCTTACTTCCGACAAAAGTAAAAAACGTCGCTTAAAGAAGAGAAACCGGCTATTCTGATATTTCTGAATAGTCTCAATTAAAGCACTCTTTTACTTGGCTCAATCAGGTCAGACAGATATGCACGATTTAGGACAATAATTTCTTTGTTATTGACTTCTAGCACACCGAGTTTCTGAAAGTGGGTGAATGCGCGGCTAACAGTCTCTAACGCTAATCCCAAATAATTACCAATATCACAACGCGACATCGGTAGACGGAATTTATCTTCCGACAAGTGACAAATTTTATAACGCTCCAAAAGTGTTAATAACAACATTGCAACCCGTTTTTCGGCAGAATGTTGACTGATCGCGCGAAGTATTCGCTGATTTTTTCTAATTTCACCGCTCATAAGGTTAAATAAATGATCATTGAGACTGGGTATTAATTGACCTAAAAATTTCAACTCTGAATGATCAATTGCGCACACCGTTGTTTTTTCCAAAGCGAATGCAGTGTTGGCATAGGTGCTGTTGCCAATGCTATCGATACCGATAATTTCTCCTGGAGAGTAAAACCCAGTGATCTGTTCTTCTCCATTGCTTAATGTTTCTGTTGTTTTAATAAAACCAGATCTGATTGCAAAGACTTGATCAAACGGTTGTCCCTGATGAAAAAGAAGATTTCCACGTTGAATCGGTCTCCCTCGAATCATTATTGCATCCAGCTGCGATAATTCTTTGGCTTTGACGAATGAGGGTAGGCAGATCAGCTTTAATGCACAATCGATGCAATGTGTTTCTCGTCCAACACCAATCTTTAAAGGCTGATATAAGGTTGCTTCCATGTAAACCTCTTAATTATTTGAATTTATTTATGTATATGAATAAAGTAATTTGATTATAAATTTTTTCTCTATTTAAATTATCCGCTTAAAAAACATGATGTTCTATATATTTTCAATGCGAATGCTCTTTTTTAAGCGACTTTTGTATGAGTCGATTTACGCTTTAGTTCGGTGCAATCGGTATCAGTTTCATCGATTCAAAATAATTGCCTTGAGCCGTAGAACGTCGTGTTGGCAAACAAGAATTAAATTCTCGTTTGGGTAAAATGGATGCCATGTATTGTCGTCTAACTTGATTCATTGCCAATAAAGGGAGGAAATCATGGATACGCGCTTTAGCGACCATCGATGCCAAAGTGACTTGAAATTCTGAGAGAACTTCTTGTTCAGACACATGCGCCATTTCGGCGATCTCATGAATCATATAATCATCGTGTCCGCTTTTCATTTTAAAGACTCCACAGAGTTTTTGTTTAAACAGAGTATTTTGTTTCTTTTAACTATTATGATCATCAGTCACACATCCATAGTGATGACTCAGTAAACATGTGTCTTTTTAATGTGACATCAACACGGGTGTCATTGCACTGTGCAGCAAAGTGCGCGTAACACCGCCTAATAGAAACTCATCTAATCGGTTATGTCCATAAGCACCAGCAACAATCAGATCGGCACGCAAATCTAAGCCGCCAGATCTTGCCAATATCCACTCTCCGTTATCCATAGACGGTTCAATCTGCTCAATCACCTGTGCATTCAATTGGTGATGACGAAGGTACGCGAGAATATCCGGATGAGGGATGTGACTTTGCCCCGTTTCTTTATGAGTTGCATTGTGTGCAGTAATCAAAGTGATTCGTTCAGCACGTTTGAGAAGGGGTAACGCATCGGTAATGGCACGCGTCGAGTCACGACTGCCATTCCACGCCACAAGAATGTGCGGAAATGTGATATTGATTTGTGCTTCATAGCGTGGCACGAGTAGTACTGGACGACCCACCGCCAGTAACAAGCGACCCAGAAACCCTTGGTCGAGTGTATTAAGAGGGTCTTGAGGATCAAACTGACCCGCGACGATGATATCGCAGCAGCGAGCATAGGCAATTGCAGCGCTCGCTTCATAAGTTGATGCCGCTATCCAATGATGCATGACCCCAGCGGAGTGACAGGATGTCATGAAGTCTTCGTAACTGTACTTTTGTTGATCAGAAATCTCTTGTTTATACTCTTTCAGTAATGGTGCAGAGACAAGGGGATTGATACTTGGGTCAAACGGCAAGTAGTATAGATAAATAGCAGTTAGATGAGCATTGTGTGCTTCTGCGAGTTGGAGTGCGACTGTCAGCCGAACTTTTGATCGTGGGCTGTGATCCAAAAAAACAATCATACTTTGATAACTCATCATCTTAATCTCTAATCATTGTTTGGATGGGATAGTTGAGCTTATAAATCTAGCTCAAATTTATTCGTTATAAGATCATGCGATTTAACCGCATGACTGGTCGACTATGCTTTACAAAAGGCATCGATCAAACTAAGTCATATGGATGACTTGATCATGTAATCGCGGACTCGATTAATTGACAATTGCAGAGCCATTTTGCTTTGCTAAAACTGGCGTGATAGGTGGTTTTCCTAAGGGCTTTTCCTGTGGATTCGGCTGAATATGAAGGACAGACAGCAAGCATTTGTCATAAAGATCGAGCCAATAGTTTTCGCTTTTTTGTTTTTTCTTAAATTTGCCATTTGAGCGACAACTTGCATGCGCAATCGTTGTCATTAACTCAAAAGCAATTTTTTCTTTGGTTGTCGTTCTAATGTTGACTTCACTCATGACGTTCTCCATAAATTAAAATTTAATAGACTATTTTCATAAACCAGATCAATGAATCTGCTTTTTACTGTCCTAAAATAAAGCTCAATATTCAGCTTCGATCATCGAAGACCATCAGGCGGACGAATATTTTTAGTTTCTTTAACCAACCTTTGAATATTTTTTCTGGCGCGTTGAACAATTAAATCTTTTGCAATGGCGAACGAACAGTATGTACATTCGTCATTTTTCTCTTCGTGATTGTTTAGGTGATTTACATGACCTCTAAAAATGTTTTGCCCACATTTTGGACAACTTAAAAAAGCCTGACTATTTGAAAACATCATTTCCTCCATGGAACGATTTTTACTTTTAAAGATTACAATGAACAATAGTTTGAAATAAAAAGTCATAGCAGCTTTAAAGTTTAAATTGGATTTGTGTTGACAATTTGATCAAGGTAAAACGATATGATTAATCACACTCGTCACACCAAGTGCAGCCCAAGCTGCGTGTTTAGCCATATCTGCTTCGAGCAAATTTTTTACAGTACCTGAAAGAATCACTTCTGAGCCCGTTGTTTCTATATTAATTTTATGAGAATCCAACGTGACGAGTCGTTTTAGCGCTGTCTCAATATCGATTTTAATGACGGTGCTGAGCGCGATCAAATCATCTTTAGAAACAAGTTTGATCTGATTGGTGATTCCGACGATGCCAATTAATGAGCGAATCGCATCTGTTCCCGCGTTGCGTTGATAATCCCACTTGGCTTCGCCAGACAACGTTACCCATCCATCTTCAACCATAATTTTGAATGGTTTCTTCGGCACATTGATAGTCCATTCAAGCGTGTTTTCAACAGATTTGGCGATTTCCGTATCTGTTTTTTTGCTTGAGCTGGGCAATTTCACATTTATTTCGACAGTTAGTGCTTTCACACCTGTGACATGCTTCGCCGCACGCTCTGAGTTCCATTTTGCGGCTAAATTATCAAAATTACCTGATAACGATACGATCCCAGAGTCTACTGAAACACCAATATGTCTTGCGTCGACAGATGGATCCCATGTGAGTTCAGCCAGTACGTCCAGTTGTAACTGTAAATCTGATTTCATGACTATTTTCTACATGAGATTGCCTATGTGCATTTTGCGGTTTACTGATGTGGATACTCTGTGCCTTAGGACACTTAATTATCATTTCTTTACGTTTTGGTCAGCCGATCACAAAGATAAAAACACAGATGAACGGGTGAATGCCTAAATCATTTCATGGTGTAAATTTTTGGGTCAAAGTCAATCTAGTGTTAGGTTTTAAGGAAATATAAATTCCAAAAAATAGCTCAGAAATATATTTTTAGATGAGAAATTTTACGATTTTACTTATGTGGCTTAGCGTACAAACGGACGTATATAAGTGGTAGATACTTAATTTCTGAATCCGAGATCAGATTTAAAATTTAATCCTAGATGACATTTTATTTAAGATCAAAAGTTTCAGAACATATCATTTAATGTTTTTTTTAAAAGGAAATTACCATGTCAGAGTTAAATACCCACGCTAGTACAGCGCACAAGGAAGCTGCAACTGAGCATAAAGCATGTGCCGACCAGCATAACAAAGCGGCTGCATGTCACGACAATAATAAAATGGACGATGCCAAAGATTGTTCTACCATTGCCCTAAAAGCGAGCGATGCGGCACATCAAAAGTCAGTCAAGGCTAATGATATTTCATCTAAATAATCATCCATAAATAATCTTCATAAGCAGCATCAGTTGTCATCCTTTCCGTCCGAAAAGACGGGAAGGGTTTGAATAACCGATAACGTTTGATCGGTCGTGATTATTGTGAAGTGATCAATTTTAAGTTTAAGCACTTTATATCATGTGGATCTGTCGATGCTTTTTGAAGACCAGTCGGTGTATTGAATGGCACCGAATCAAGCTATAAATCAAGCTATAAATTTTGAAATCCAATTTGGAGAATCGATATGAATATTTCGAAAAAATTTACGCGGGGTACCATGCTCGTTGTAAATTTGACTTTGGGGATGAGTTTGCAACTTTACGCAGCAGGACCGAATCCAGATATGACGCCAACAACAAGTATGTCAGTGAGTGACGCGCCGACAACAGCGACGCGAATTGAAAATAGACATCGTCTTTTACGTCATCAGTCTCATCACCGTCATCATCACAATCAGACGTGCCATAAACAGCATCATGTGGCTCAAGACATTAATCGAGATTCGATCAAAACTATTAAAAATGACAATAAAAACGCTGAGCGGGTTGTATGGAAAAATGGCGTTATTTATCATGATATTAATCCAACTGGAAACATCAAACATGTTCCAAATTCAACGTCAGATACCTTACATGGTGGGGTAACAACGACGCATGAGCATCAATAGTACGATCAAAAATGTAGATAAAATAAGTCCATTACAGCACTACAGTAACCGCTCAGGCTGGTTACGTGCTGCTGTACTGGGTTCAAATGATGGCATTTGTCTCAGTTTCCAGTTTAATCATGGGTGTTGCCGCCAGTGGTGTGAGCACGCACATCATTCTGGTGACAGGCATCGCAGGTTTGGTCTCTGGTGCTTTATCGATGGCAGCAGGCGAATATGTTTCGGTGCAATCACAGTCAGATATTGAAAAAGCTGACCTACGCAATGAAAAAACTCATTACTCCAGAACCCAGACTACGAACTGGATGAACTAGAAAAACTCTATGTGAAACGAGGTTTAACGGGGAGTTTAGCTAATCAGGTTGTGATTGAACTCACTGCAAAAGATGCATTTCATGCCTATGCTCTCGATGAAATTGGCATTTCGAATACTGCTGCGCCACGTCCAATTCAAGCATCAGTCAGTTCTGGGTTGTCTTTTATTCTGGGCGGCGCGTTGCCCTTGCTTGCCGCTTGGTTTAGCCCAGCATCCGATGTTCAATTTGTCGTCGTCATTTGCAGTGTCGTTGCTTTGATGATTTCGGGCGCAATGTCGAGCTACGCTGGAGGTGTGCCTTGGTATAAAGGGTTGCTGCGCGTGACGATGGGCGGTCTATCTGCCATGTTAATAACGTCCTTGATTGGATCATTATTGGGTGCGTAATTGGGTTGATGTGGCAAAAGACAAAATTCATATCAAATCAATCCGAACGCGATGATGCTTTAAAGCGAGTCAGCGGTTGTTGTAATGAAATGATAATTAGGTTTCGTAACGCACATACACAAAAGCATCTAAGGTGAAAAATGGACACTCGCCTAAATTAATACTTAATGAAGTCTTATTATGTAAATAGATGCACAACTACAGCAAGACATTATGGGTGAACTCAAATGGAAGCCATCTATCAATGCATCTGAAATTGGTGTCGAGGTCAAAGACGGCATGGGCTGTGCTGGGTGTTCATAACGTAATTGATCATATTGAAATCACCGCTTAATCAAACCTCAGTAGATAATTTTTACTGCAACTAGATTGTCACAAAGTCATTCAAATTTTTTTAAATGTATGTGTTTCTCTGGGGTGTATGAAAGACATCGCAGAGCATTTTTTTTATTCGCTAGGGGCATTCATTTTTTTAACGGATCGTTTTAATCAACTCCTAAAACTCACGTTACGAGGTTTATATGAACAGTGTCATTATTGATAAATCTGGTTTATGCGAAATACGCCATAAGTGGATGTTGGGATTGGTCTTAGGCGTCAGTCTGTTTACTTTAGGCGTAGTCGCACTGACAAATACGGTATTTTTTTCGGTTATTTCAATCTTTTTTTTAGGATGGATATTCATCGTTTCGGGCAGTATTGAAGCAATACAGGCGATTCATTACCGTAAAAATGGTCGTGTATTCATGCATGTTGTCAATGCCCTATTGTCTGTTTTTATTGGAATTATGCTTTTTGCTCATCCAATAGAAGGAACATTAATAATCACAATGTTGATCGCAGTTTATTTTTGTCTGATGGGTATTGTCCGAATCGTGATTTCTATACGCGTCAAAACACCGTATTGGGGTTGGACATTGTTCGACGGATTAATCAGTTTGATGTTGGGTATTTTCATCTTGACTCATTTACAAGCTGAAGGACTTTGGATTCTTGGTTTTTTTATTGGTATCAACTTGATCTTTTCGGGTTGGTCGCAGTTGATGCTTGCTATCGCTGCTCATAGTCTTGAGCATGACCATGCTTCTGTATATTGATTGATATACAGAAGCAACCACATAGAAATATTAATGACCGATCTATTTAATGTTGGAGATAATATGCAAATCTTAAATTTTCGATTTAAATGCCCACAATGTGGGGGAAAGAACCTTGAAACACATAATCAGCCTGAAGCATTTGAGGACTATGAAGGGGCAATGTGCCTGACTTGTAACCACATTGTTTCCTCTCAAGAAGTCAATAACGAAATCAGTCATGTGACTAAGCGTAAACTCACTCAATTTGATGTTAGAGGTTATCAACAATCTAAGGACTACAGATCATTGTATGAATATTAAAAGCGCAGTCGATAACTTCATTGATAACCGTTCATACAAATTCCGAAAATAAGTTCAGATAATCACGTTTTTCTGGATTTATTTTTCGATATAAAGCTAAATTGTTTTTCTTGGTTTAAGCAGCTATTAATATACTGATGCATTCCTGAAGCATCTTTTTATTCATCACTTCGTACTCATAATGTCATAAAATATTATCTAAAAATCACTACATATCTAACCAAAATATACACAAATTGAGTCAAATATTTGTTTAGTATTGGAATATCTCCTGACTATAAATCAAAACCATTCTATTTTTCTTTTTTAATCCGTATCTCATACGATCAATCAAAAATTATTCAAAAGAGGTGTAACCATGTTCTCCTTCCTCATGAAGTGGATGCAATCCAATCATATTTTGCCCAAAATTTCCGATACCGAACGCCAAGCTTTAGAGGCTGGTGATGTTTGGATTGATGGTGGTTTTTTTGCAGGGAAACCTGATTTTGATATGATTTTGAAACAGCCATACTCATTTCTGACTGCTGAAGAACAAGCCTTCTTAAATGGCCCGTGTAATGAATTGATAGAAATGGTGGACCATTACGAAATTTTGCGTACCAAAAAAGTCCCTGATGAAGTGCTTAAATTTATTAAAGAAAATGGATTTATGAGTTTTCTGATCCCCAAGCAGTATGGGGGTAAAGAATTTTCGCCGTTAGCGATTTCTACGATCATGGTCAAGCTCAATGCGCACTCTTTTACGATGGCAACGTATGTTGTGATTCCTAATTCGTTGGGTGCGGCAGAATTAATTAAACATTATGGTACGGATGAACAAAAGAATCATTATTTACCAAAACTAGCAACAGGCGAATATGTTCCTTGTTTTGGTTTAACGGAACCAACTGCAGGTTCTGATGCTGCAAGTATTCAAGCAGAAGGCGAAGTATTCCGTGATGATTCGGGCGCGATACAGATTAAGCTTAATTTTCGCAAACGCTATATCACATTGGCGCCTACAGCAAATTTAGTCACGCTTGCATGCAAATTAAAAGATCCAAATAACGTGCTTGGTAAAGGTGAAGATATCGGCATTACCACAGTGCTGATTCATCAAGGAACGCAGGGTTTTACATCAGGCGATCATCATGATCCCGTCGGCGAGCCTTTTGATAATGGGCCTTTGGTTGGTGTGGATGCGATTGTACCGATTGAGAATATCATTGGCGGCGCTGAAAATGCGGGTAATGGCTGGCGGATGTTAATGGAACAGCTTGCTGGTGGACGTGCAATTAGTTTGCCAGCAGGTGCAATTGGCGGAGCCAAGACCGTATCAGCAACGGTAGGTGCTTACTCGATGGTTCGTCAGCAATTTGGGATTGCGATCGGTCATATGGAAGGGGTTGAAGAAAAGGTTGGGAAGATTGCAGCTTTAAGTTATCTTCTTGAAGCCTCACGAGTCTTTAGTTGTTCGGCACTGAATGCTGGTATTCATCCGCCGGTAATTTCTGCTGTGCTTAAAACCTATACCACCGAAATTTCTCAGAATTTGGGTAAGGATGGAATGGATATTTGTGCGGGCGCTGGCGTGATGCAAGGCCCTAATAATATCCTTGCCAAAGGCTATTGCTCCGCGCCAGTGGGTGTAACGGTGGAAGGCGCAAATATCTTATCGCGAACATTGATTATTTTTGGTCAAGGTGCAACACGCTGTCATCCTTATGCGTTAAAGGTCGTTGATAGTGTTGAAAAAGATGATGTTACACAGTTCCGTAACAATTTACTGGCTTGGATGCTTCAATTTGTCATTGGTATGATTCGGACACTTTTTCTTGGATTAACTCGCGGTATCTTTGTGGGTTTACCTGATGTTGCACCAGAAACGCGAACTTATTATCGGCGTCTTGCATGGGCCGGAGCACGTTTTGGATTTCTAACGAATATGGCGATGTTTGCCATCGGTGGAAATCTTAAAGCTCGCGGTAAACTTACGGGGCGCTATGCTGATGCTTTGGCTTGGATGCTCATGGGCACAGCCACGTTAAGACGCTTTGAGGCGGAAGGTCGCCGCCCAGAAGATTTGGTTTTGGTGGATTACGCGCTAACGCATGCGCTTAGTGAGGCGCAGACTGCATTTGTGGGTATTTATGCCAATTTTGACGGGATTGTCGGTCATATCTTACGTTTCTTTGCAACAATATTGCTTCGTATCAATCCATTGGCAACGCCACCGAATGATGTGATGAGCCATGGGGCTGCGCGCACACTTCAGACATACAACACTCAATATGCCAATCTGACCGATGGCATTTATAAACCCTTTGATGAATCGCCTGGTTTAGGTCGTCTATTGCATGCGTTTCGACTAACAAGCGAAGTCGCCCCAATTTTAGCAAAAATATATGAGGCACAAAAACTCAAAAAATTACCAAAAGGTTCGGTTGAAGCGTTAGCTTTGCTAGCTGCCGAACAAAAAATAATTACACCTGATGAAGCCCAAAAGGTAGAGCAAGCATTGGCAGTGCGCTTGAATGCCATTGAAGTTGATGTTTTTGGACCTGAGCAATATTACAATCCGAGTAAGGGTGCAGAAGGTATTTATTCAGGCAAACCATCCGTCATGCAGCCTGAGTATGAATAGCCCAATATGTAGATGAGAGTAAGTAGTTTTTAAGTTTTGGATTATATTTGATCAATTGAATTTAAGTTATTCTCAATACTTCCCCCTAATCAATGTGGGTAAGGTTGAGAATAAATAGCCGTGAAACGCATTGAACGCCTGCTATCTTTATGATTGATGTACATGACTAAATATTGATCTTAGTCATGACTAGATCCTGTTGGTTTTAATTTAGATCTATATGCTATATTTTTTGATCTTAAAACATCACCAAAATTTCTGAGTTTAAATCTACTTTATTAAAAGTGACTCATTGGATAAGTCACCCATTACGACAAAGTAAACTTTACGTTTAAACGTCATAAAACTATTGATCTATATAAGTGTGAACTAAGACACGCTAGTTTACACAATGATAACAAACTGATTTTTTCACCGAAAATGTATAAATATATCTCACCTCGCTATTGCCTGAGGTTGAAGGGAGATGTTGTGCAAACCAATTCACATTAAAAATTAGAAAAACGCATACCGTCGTGACACGTTCAAAATAAATCAGATATAGCAGTGAACTTTATTAAAAATCTTACTTACACGATGATTACATATTAGAAGTGTGACATTTCATATTCTAAATCCATAGCAACACGCATACAAATGCTATAGATCCAAAAAGCCATATCAGGCAGCCACTACCGCAGACCAATGGAATGGAGCGCTAGAATGAATACTAAAACTGTGATTCTTCCTACAAATGCATCGTCAACTCGCAAAGATGGCAGTGAACTTCGTCGACATTTTGCGCTTGCTTTCAGAAGTCAGGATGAAGTTGTGACTGTCGACTGTTCACAAGTCACACAAATGAGCGATGACTTTATCGATGAATGTTTTGGAATGTTGACGTTGGACTACGGTTTAGCAACATTTTATAAGCATGTTCATTTATTGCATGCGACAGACAAGCATTTATTTACAATCGCATACCATATTAACAAGCGTGAACAGCAACGTGTTGGTCGACTCGCGATGACCAAGCAACACATCCCAGCACTACGTCCACAGGCAAACCGCATGCACTTCGCTTAATCAAGCGATCGTTTTATAGATTGATAGAATGTTTTTGATGAAATAATAAGAAAGGGAGTGCTTAATGTAGACTCCCTTTTTTACTAGATAGATTTTAAAGACCTCGAACAGGCACATCCATACCACATTGCAAATACGCCTGCGGTGTTGCAATTCGACCGCGTGCGGTACGCATCACAAAACCTTGCTGAATTAAATACGGTTCAACCACATCTTCAAGTGTTCCACTATCTTCAGCCAATGACGCTGCCAATGACTCTACACCCGCAGGTCCACCATCAAAACGTTCTAAGAGCATTTGTAAATATCGACGATCTAAAGTGTCTAAACCCTGTTTATCTACTGCAAGCATATCGAGAGCCCTTCCAGCCATTTCGCCTGTGACAATACCATCACCTTTGACTTCAGCATAATCACGTACACGTCGAAGTAGCCGGTTGACGATACGCGGTGTACCCCGCGCACGCCTTGCAATTTCGAGTGCGCCATCAGGGTGGATTGGCACATTGAGCAGGCTTGCAGAACGCGTCACAATCGTCGTTAGATCTGCAACGGAGTAAAATTCCAGACGTTGCACAATCCCAAAACGATCACGTAGCGGAGAGGTGAGCAAACCCGCACGTGTTGTCGCAGCGACTAAAGTAAATGGCGGTAAATCAAGTTTAATTGAACGCGCGGCTGGCCCTTCGCCAATCATAATATCGAGTTGATAATCCTCCATCGCTGGATAGAGAATCTCTTCTATGACTGGAGACAGGCGATGAATTTCATCAATGAACAGCACATCGCCGGCTTCAAGGTTTGTCAGCAAAGCCGCTAAGTCGCCAGCACGTTCAAGTACAGGACCAGATGTGGACTTCATATTGCCGCCCATTTCGCGAGCAATAATATTGGCGAGCGTTGTTTTACCTAAACCTGGTGGACCAAAGATTAAAGTATGGTCAAGTGCTTCTTGCCGTGACTTTGCCGCGTGGATAAAAATCTCCATTTGTTCGCGCACCACGGGTTGTCCAATGTAATCCTCTAAGCTAGTCGGACGTATTGCACGATCAAAATTATCTTCAGGTCGCGCCAAACCCGTTATCAAACGATCGGTTTCAATCGTCTGCTTTTGATTAGACGGTTGTTTAGGTGTACTTTGTGTGGATGAGCTGGTAATAAATGGATTACCTGGGAAGAGTGCCATTATTTTTTAAGCATTCCTTTGAGTGCGGCGCGAATCAAATCTGCTGTATCGCTGTGTTCATGCTTGATGCTAGCAACTGCGCGCTGTGCTTCAATAGGTTTGTAGCCCAATGAAACCAAGGCGGCTTCAGCTTCAGAAATAGATGAAGTCGCACTCAATACCATTTGAGGTTGACCTGCACCGCTGTTTTCGCTGCCCGAAAATACCTGCAAACGATCACGTAGCTCGATAACAAGCCGTTCAGCAGTTTTTTTGCCTACGCCCGGAATACGGGTTAATGTCGTGACGTCTTGCATCTCAATGGATTGTACTAACATGGCTGCACTCATACTCGATAAAATACCGAGTGCAAGTTTTGGCCCGACGCCATTTACTTTGAGTAGGACTCTAAATAAATTTTTATCATTAACATCAATAAAACCATAGAGTAACTGTGCATCTTCACGAACGGTTAGATGTGTCCATATCCTTATGTGTTGGTCGTTTTTAAGTTGGCAGTAAGTTGAGAGCGGCATTTCGACTTCATAGCCAATTCCAGCAACATCCAATAAAATATGCGGTGCAGTCAGCATCTGAACTTTGCCCGTTAGCGAACCAATCATCAATTTCCCTTATTTTGTGAATGAAACGACATATAGTGTGAGCTAATACTCACACTATTGTAGCAAATATTTATGGAATTTAGATTAAACCATTCCGCCGCGATTACCTTTGATATCTTGCGCGAGCGCATATGCCTGATGATCGGAAAGCGCAGTGATCACATCAAGAATTTGCATCATATTTTCATACGGACTTTTGCCTAATGTCGCGCCGTGGTGTTGAAGAATAATCGACAAGCGATGTTCGCGGAATGTTTCAGCCTCTCGATTCAAAGCCAGTGGCATCAATGATCCTAGCAAAACGTGTAGGCTGGCACTTGCGACCAATTCTAATCGGGCTTTTTGCGGATTAGTAAAAATTCGAGTGCGCGTCAGATTCTTTGCGGCTTCAATCCCTTCACAGATGTCACGCGGGCAATGATCGAGCAAACTGCCTTTTAATGTGCCATCCAAAAGTTCAGTTTGTTTGTTTTTAAACGCTTGCGAGACTTCTTCAACCAAGCGTTTCATGGCGCGACCACGAAGCGCCGCCAATTTTTGGGTCATAGGAACATCACGGAGCACTTCACTTGGCGTACCGTAATCTCCGATGAGCTTCAAAAAGAGTGGCTCAACTTCCGCATAGTGCAACATACCGAGTAACAAACCATCTTCTAAGTCAATTAACGCATAGCAAATGTCATCGGCGGCCTCTAACAGATATGCCAATGGATGGCGACAATACGAATCTTCGGATAGCTTAATTAAGCCCAATTGTTCTGCCACTTCATTGAGCAGTTCGCGCTCACTTTGGTAGCAACCAAACTTGGTGCGTTTATGACTTGGTTTTCCGACTTGATCTTCCAGCGACACGGCTAAACGCGGATATTTTAGGAATGCGCCGAGTGTTGCGTAGGTGAGGCGCATACCACCATCATCAGGATGATATTCCAAACGAGTCAGGATACGGAAGCCTTGAGCATTACCTTCAAACTGACAGAGGTCGCTAAATTCTTTAGGCGAAAGCAGCTCCATTAAATGCGCTTGTTTCGGCTGACCAAACCAATCGCGAACAGCATATTCACCCGCATGGCCAAACGGCGGATTGCCAATATCATGCGCTAAACAAGCCGCTTGAATGATCGCACCAAAGTCAGAAGGCGTTACCCACGGTGGTAAATCACCTACGATCTTTTCCGCTGCCAGCATCCCCAACGAACGTCCAACGCAAGACACTTCGAGCGAATGGGTGAGACGTGTATGCACACCATCGTTTTGGGTCAATGGATGTACTTGAGTTTTACGGTTAAGCTGTCTAAAACTTTGCGAAAATATGATGCGATCGTAGTCTTTGTGAAAAGGGCTACGGGCTTGTTCAGTATGATATTTTCGGCTTCCGAGCCGTGCAGGAGAGAGGAGCTGAGTCCAACGCATTGACATGAGGAATCTAGGTCTTATTAATAAAGCATCATCATGCCAAATTTGACATCAGAAATATAGACTTAGATATGGTAGATTGGTTGGAGTTTGATAGTCTAACAGAAGTAAACAAATGGCTAATTATCTACATATACATCATTTTTTTATAGAAAACTCTCAACTAACTTTGAGAGAACCGTTGACATATAGTGATTTCGATAGTTTGTTAAGTAACTTGAAACCTAATTCTTATTTGGATATATCTTCAAGGCATGGCCGTTCAGCATTTTTAATATCAAATCTTCTTAAATTGAGTGAAAATAAAAGTGATTTGTGGTTTCTAACTAGCACTATCCTGAATACCGATAATCCTTATAAGTTAATGCATTTTAATAACTACGAGAATTATATTTGTGAGATTAACAACTTAATTTCATGGTCTAAAAATAACTTGGATAAAATCTGCACCTTTATTGAGGGTGGATGGGATGTAGAGGATATTAAGAAAGCAATTCATGCTGTAAATGTTTTTAAAGATATTTCGGATGACGACTATCTAGATCATAATTTTATATTTTCGTATTTAACGTCTGTTGTGCAAATGCTGCGAGATGCGATTAGTAAGCAAATGTCGATTGTTGTTTGTATGTGGGGGATGTCGTGAAAACTCTAAATTAACACTGTTGATTTACGAGGCAGGCAATTCGTTGAGAGAAGTCGAAGTGAATAGTATTTGAGATGTTATCTCGACTACTTAGTACCATCCTACACCTGAAACAACTTCCCATCCTCACACATCCACGTTTCCGCGCCCAAAGTCTTCGTCTCATCCATCTGGTGTGTGATATAGACTAGGGGAATATTAAAACGCTCAGGTACTTGCTTTAAGAATTGCAAGATTGGTTGTTTTAAAGAGTGATTCAAGGCGTTCAACGGTTCATCTAATAATAATAGTCGCGGCATTGCTAGTAAGGTTCGTCCAAGTGCCACACGTTGACGTTCTCCACCTGATAGATGCCTAGGCTGTTGATCTAGTAAGTTTCCAATTTCGAGTAGCTCGATCACGGATTCAGGCGTAAAACGTCGTTTTTCTTCGGTCTGCAGCTTATAGCCATATAACAAGTTTTCACGCACAGATAAATGCGGAAAGAGTTGTCCGTCTTGCCACATCAATCCGACTTGTCGTAAATGCGGT
>JACMMY010000117.1 GCA_014378805.1 Moraxellaceae bacterium | reverse complement strand
GCATACCAACCTGCAACGCCTTCAGAGACGATTGATTGGACATATTTAGTGGTACGAATATGATTCCAAATCACCACAACAATATGCGAGCTCGCATCGACTGTCGGTGCATCAACCAATTGCGCAACACTATCGACTGATTTCGTTTTCACTTTTAACCAAATGTCGGCCGCTAGGCGATGGACTTTGTTGTTGCTCAGTGTTTCTTGGGTTTTCTTTTCGCTGATGTTCATGATGTTACGAATATTACGCGAGAGATAACTTTGCAGCGCATCATCGAAATTACTATCAGTGGCTTTTTCAAGCATGCCTTTGCCAAATTTCATTAAACCTGCTGCACCAGGAATTTTTTTGGTGACTACATTATTTTCCATATAATCTTTGATGGCATGGCTGATAGTGGTCGATAACACTTCACCTGTCGTTGGGTTACCAAAAATTTCATGGATGATTTTATTACGTCGCGCAGTATCACTAGAGATCATGCTGATCACAGCTTCAGCTGTTGCATCAGGAATCAGATCTGAGATGAGCGTGTTTTTGCCTTCTTTATTTTTTAACGCATCTTTGACGATATTTGCAATTTCAGTGCGAAGTTGATTGCTCGGTGCGATATCTAATACTCGCTCTTGAGCGATTTTTTGAATGCGTTCTAGTTGGACGAGGTTCGATAGAGGTGTTTCGGTCAATTCCGTAAAAAAAGCCGCAACTTCAGCACGAATGACATCAAAGTTTTGGATTTGTCGAATGGTGTGTTCGACATGGGCTTCCAATAATGCTTCTGCTTTTGGATTGAGATCGTTTTTTTTCATACTGAGGATTCCTGATTTAGTCAAACAATTGGATGGATGGTTAATATCAATGATCGTCTATTCTCGGGCGATCATTGACAGCACGTTTTTTGAATTTAGCAGATATTATTTAGTTGGCACCTGTGCAGGGGACTCTGCAGGAGTGAATTTATTTTTTGTCGCGATGGCTTTGGCTAAAAAAGGTAAGTAAGCCTGAGCAACCAGTTGCTCTGCTTCTAAAATAGGCGTATGACCCACTCGATCTATGATGACGGGTGGACGTTTGTCTTTGAGTAAACCCATTAATTCGGGGACAACACCCACATCAATAATTTTGTCTTCTTTTCCCCAAATCACAAGCGTCGGTGCTTCAATCGATTTGACGACCGTGGCAAATGAATCTGGTGTATAAGATTGATTCAGTATGATCAGTTTTTCGACCAGTTTAGTCATCATCGGGGCATGATCAATCATCACTTTTTCTTGAGCGACAAGCAGATCACTAGGAATAAAGGGTTGATCTTGCATAGCGATATTCAAGACTTTTTTCAAATCACCTGGTTTTTGAACGATGAGTTGACGTAATAAAGTTGGATCTTTCAAATAAGGACTTTTTGAAGTGGCGAAGACGCCTGCTGGATCGACCAATAAAAGACTTTGGGTCTCGGTGAAATACAAACTGGTATATAAACCTGCGATGGTTCCACCCATGGAGTGACCGGCAACATTTAGATTTTTTTCTATTTTGAGCGCTTCCGCAAAACGTCGTAATGACTCTGTCATCGTCGCTGGTTGTAAGTCGTAATCCGCTGCGATTTTGGAGTCACCGCTGCCTGGAAGATCTGGCGCTACAACGTGATAGTTAGGAGTTAAATAATGAACTACGCGATTCCAGTTATCACGACTACCGCCGAGGCCATGGATCAGAAGAATTGTTGGGTTGTTCGGATTACCACCTTCAGAGTATGCCCAATTAACATCCCCAGCCTGAACCGTCTTAGTGGTTAGACCCGCCCAAATACGTTCTTCGCTCATGGCGGTTGGAAAGTCTACCGCATGAGCGGATTGCAACGTGGTTGCGATCATTGGCGTGATCAAGGCGAGTGAAAGAACGAGTTTACGTAATGCGGGCATCACAAAATTAGTTACCATGGGCTTCATCCTGAATTTGATGTGGTTAATCATTATTTTCTTAATCATTTTCAAGATTAGCACAGCGTTACCGCGTTGCATTGACTTTGCAGGCTTATTTTTGCGCCCACAAAGTCAATCTAAAGTACATTTCTAATAAAAATATTGCAATAAAACCTTTGTCTACAACTTAATTTTATTTTTTTTGGGTCTGACGTTTAGCCCAGTAATGCTGGATTCCATGAATAAATAAAGGCAACAAAGACAGCCCAATAATGAAGAGAACAATCAGCGTTAAATTATTTTTTACGATCGGTAACTGACCTAAAAAATAGCCTGCTGGAACAAGTGTGCCTACCCAAAGCACTGTACCACTGACACTGAATGCGACAAAGCGACCGTATGGCATTTCACTCATCCCTGCAACAAAAGGGGTGAAAGTCCGAATGAACGGCATAAAACGACCAATCAGCACCGATTTGCCGCCATGTTTTTCAAAGAAAATTTCTGCAGTAGCAAGGTGTTTGCGGCTTGGAAATTTACGGGTTTCACTGAATAAGCGCGTCCCGAACTTTCGTCCGATCCAATAGTTGGTACTGTCACCAATAATTGCAGCTGAACCAAGCACCGCACTAATAATCCATGGATTGAGTTGTCCAATTGCGGCTAATGCACCCGCCGCAAATAGGAGGTTATCTC
The DNA here is from genome assembly GCA_014378805.1 of Moraxellaceae bacterium. Taxonomy (GTDB): domain Bacteria; phylum Pseudomonadota; class Gammaproteobacteria; order Pseudomonadales; family Moraxellaceae; genus Aquirhabdus. The sequence continues at coordinate 1,917 of JACMMY010000117.1, read as the reverse complement.
CAGGCAAAAATGGCATGAAGACTAAGCCAGTTTCGCAAAAAATAATCAGGAAAATAATTCCATAAACCCAAACACCTTTTTCGCGAATGAGTTCTATAAGGTGTTGATCAATATGCAGAATAAAATCAATAATAGGCATAGCAATACGATACTCATAATGAGAGTGATTGGTAAAAAAGCGCAATCAGTCCGAAAAATTAAAAAATAATAAATTTGATGGGTTAAAGGTTAGTAGAAAATAACTGCAAAAATTGTATTGTAGTTTAGACGCCGATTTCGCACACTGGATTTATCGTTAGTTTATCGTGCATTTGAACAATACAGTTTTTTGACTATTTTTTATTTGGTTTGCTGGAGTCGTGTCTTTGACATTTTTTGAATCTGATGCGAAAGTACAGACTGTAATGAAAAATCAAGCATTGGTTGCTAAAAACTTAACCATTGCTCGTGGCGATACAGAGCTGTGTTCTCAGGTCAGTTTCACGATTTCACGCGGTCAAGTTTTGCATATTCAAGGTCCGAATGGCATCGGTAAAACCACATTAATGATGATGCTTGCCGGTCTGATTCCTATATCTGATTTAGATCAAACATCTTTGATGTGGGGTGTTCATTCACCTGAAGATTGGTCGGTGTTGTATGTCGGTCATTCTTTGGGGTTAAATTCAGGATTGTCGATTCGTGAAAATTTGAGGTTCGTGCAAGGTTTGAATTCGGATTCTGATACAAATTTAGATACAGCATTAAATGCTGTAGGTTTATCTGGATACGCAGATATCACTGTTGCAAAGTTGTCGTCAGGGCAAAAGCGACGCGTCAGTCTGGCAAGGCTTTGGCTAACTGAGGATCCTGATCGGTTATGGTTGTTAGATGAACCGTTTATCGCACTGGATGCCGAAATGACCGAAAGACTAAGTGAGCGATTAGTTCAGCAAACAAACGTTGGAGGTCGGGTGATATTGACCTGTCACCAGCCATTAAGCATTTACACTGAGACCCTTAATTTGGAACACTACGCATTGGGAAAAGAAGAGATGGGTATTGAGCGGGCTAGTGAATCCTAATGTCGCGCTTTGTAAGGGTGACATTACGCCGCGAATTACTTTTACGTGTTAATCATTTCAGTAATTGGATCTATACACTGGTATTTTTTGTATTGGTATTGCTGTTGTTTCCGCTTGCAGTGGGTGCGAATCCTCAGTTTTTAAATCACATTGGTGTGGCGGCAGTTTGGATTGCGGCGGTCTTGGCTGTGTTGCTTGGTATGGAAGGCTTGTTTCGCACAGATGTTGAAGATGGAACCTTAGAGCAGGTGATTGTCGCTCGGCAGTCGCTGGCGTTGTGGGCGCTGGTAAAAGTGGTTGTGCATTGGCTAACAGGTGGGTTTGCAATCGTTTTATTGTCGGTTTTGTCCATACCGTTGTTTGGGTTGAATATGAATGAGGCAGGTTTTTTAGCATTATCTTTACTGCTTGGAACACCAATTTTGACGCTATTAGCCGCGATTGCAGCAGCATTAACCGTGTCATTGAAAAGTGGCGGCGTTTTGATGTCACTCATAGCTCTGCCGTTGCAACTCCCTGTTTTAATCTTCGCAACAGGTGCGATTGATGTGTTGCGGGCTGGCGGTGCGGTGATGCCGATTTTGGCATTGTTGGCTGCTGGGTTAATTTTGTCAGTGATCTTTATTCCTTTTGCTTTAGCGAGTGCGTTGCGATTATCTGTGTAATGAAACTTATTCAAATTAAAACTGAGTTGATGCTAAATGCCAGAAATTGATTTTCTACATAAACCTGAAAGTTCTAATGATCCTCAAAATCAGAGTGTTTTCACACGTCTGTGGAAGGGCTTTTTAATGACTGTTGGGATGCCACAATTCTATCGGATTTTTAGTCTGTGGGTAAAATGGCTATCCAT
>JACMMY010000116.1 GCA_014378805.1 Moraxellaceae bacterium | reverse complement strand
GTAAAGATCAAGGCCAGCATCAAGTGAATGCAGCGGTTGGTGAGCTTTTGACACGAGAGTCAAAAGCAGGAGTGATGACAGAAGCTTATTACGCAGACTTTCAGCAACGAGCAAACCGTGTAAAACATGACTTGATTGATTTTTTAATCAAAGCAAAACGTGAAGGCAAAAAAGTAATGGCTTACGGTGCCGCTGCTAAAGGTAATACCTTACTTAACTATGCTGGCATACGTCCGGACTTATTGTTATCGGTGGTAGATCGTAACCCCGCAAAGCAAAATAAATATCTACCCGGTAGCCGAATCCCTATTGTTGAAGAGTCCATCATTCGTCAGGAAAAACCTGATTATGTGTTGATTTTGCCTTGGAATCTTCGCCAAGAAGTCACTGAGCAGCTAAAGTATATATATGAGTGGGGTGGTAAATTTGTCACCTCAGTTCCATCGTTAATTATCAACTAAACAATGAAAATCGCTGTTACAGGAGCTAGCGGGTTTATCGGACGTCACGTATTAAATACATTATTGTCTGAAAAGTCAGAGATTTTTGCTATTACACGTGATGCTAAGAAACTTGCTAATTTAGATAAAAGAATCAATATTGTAGAATTAAATACAAACGATTCAGATTTAAATTTTTTTGAAAAAACTGGTAGCCCAGATGTACTTATTCATCTTGCTTGGGATGGATTGCCAAATTATAAATCACTGCATCATTTTGAAGCAGAACTACCAATGCAACACAATTTTCTTAAGAGCATGATTGATGCAGGCCTTCCTTCATTGCTTGTGACTGGAACTTGTTTTGAATATGGAATGCAGTCTGGACCTCTTTCAGCCGATATGCCGACTAAACCAAACAACCCATATGGATATGCTAAGGACGCATTACGGAAACAATTGGAGTTTCTGAAATCTACTAAGCAATTCAATTTAACATGGGCGAGGCTGTTCTATATGTATGGGGGAGGGCAGCCGAGTACCTCGCTTTTTCCCAAATTAAAAGAAGCAGTGTCGCGCGGAGATGAAGTGTTTAATATGTCCGGAGGTGAACAATTACGGGACTATTTACCTGTCAGTGATGTTGCACGGAATATAGTTCAGCTTGCCATAGCTCAATGTGACCTCGGGCCGATAAATATTTGTTCAGGGAATCCAATATCAGTTCGTAGGCTAGTAGAGCAGTGGATCAGTGAAAATAACTGGAATATTAAACTTAACCCAGGATATTATCCTTATCCTGATTACGAACCAATGGCATTTTGGGGTGTAACTAATAAGGTACATACCCATGATCAAATTGATCATAATGAGGAAAAGTATAAGGGTAACTTTGTTTTAAAGAATAATACATGTCTATAGGGTTAGTGTATCTAGCTAGAGGGAAAGATGATGGATTAATATCTGCAAAGAAATTTTTTGATGCATATACCGCATTTCCACCAGGTTGCTCTCATGAACTAATTGTAATTGCTAAAGGTTGGACCGATATGCAAGAGCGGTACAAATTAGAACAATTAACGCAACTGCATTCCGCAAGCATAGTTGACTTGCCAGATGATGGATTCGATTGGGGAGCATATATGCGTTTAGTACCAAGTTTGACACATGATTGGCTTTGCTTCTTAAATACCCACAGCCGACCACGTGTCAATGGATGGCTCAATTTTCTGCGTATAGCAGCTAACACACATGATGATATTGGTGCAGTAGGTGCAACAGCGTCGTGGGGAAGTATTGCACAATTACCTCGCTTACCATCACTTTCATCAGAAACACAAACACCTTTTCTTTATCCACTTAGGTTAATCCGAAATACAATTCGTTTTGTGGTCAATCTTAGATATTTCCCAGCTTTCCCTAATCCACATCTTCGTTCAAATGCCTTTATCGTAAGACGAAGTTTGTTTCTTGATTTTGCATCGACACATAAAATTCCAAGTTCTAAGCACGAGGCATATATGTTGGAGAGTGGTAGAGCAGGATTCACAATATTTTTAACGAATCAAGGATTTAGGACCTTAGTTGCCAGTGCAGATGGCAGAGTTTCTGGCCACGATCAATGGATCAATAGCGGAACGTTTCGTTGTCCAAATCAGCCAGGTTTATTAGTAGAAGATAATCAAACAATTGCTTACGAGAATGCCGATTCCCATACGAAAAATATTTTAGAAATGGACGCATGGAATCATAAATTTAACTGACTAGTAGTTGTTTTAAGCATAATTTAACATTAAT
>JACMMY010000115.1 GCA_014378805.1 Moraxellaceae bacterium | reverse complement strand
TAATAATCCAACCAGTATTGCTGGCATTAATTTATTTTCCTCGAATGCATCGAACAAGTCAGTTAATGATCAGTCTCGCCTAGCGCTTATCGCACTGGCTCAACTGGCGCTATTTGCACAGAACAATCCAGCCACTCAGACTCCGTATCTAGACTTTGCGACCAGAGGATCACTCGATCTATTGGATGGTGATTTAGACGGCATGACGATTTTCGGTGGTGATACGACGGGTACGGCTCTGATCAGCAACCCGATTCTGTACAGCGGAGTCACATCGATCCCAAATAACGATCCAGATCATAGAGATCTCGCTACATTCGTCTCAATCAACGCAGACCAGCGTACCCAACGTGGCGCAGCACTGAAACAAGCCGCCACTCAGTACTTCAACACCCTAAACGCGGCTTTACCATTGTCAGCTCGAACTGATACGGCTAGTTTAGAATTTATACAGAAATTTGATTATGCGATCTTCACAGGAAGATATATCAATGGTTTTGGATACGACACGTCCACGCCACTCATCGTCACCAATCGTATCGGTGCAGGAAACTATAAGATTGCCTTTGGTTTACCTACAGGTATCGACTCAAAACAAGCATTAGATGCAAGCGATGAGACCAATCGTTCAAATGATATTTTACAACTCAATGGAACGTATCAAGGCACTAATGGCTGTCAATTAAACATTGGTTATGACGGGACGATTCAGCTGAGTCAAGGCGCACAAACGTATCAAGCGCAGGTCAGTCGTAAATTCTCTGATCGCCTCATTCGGATTTCTGGCAATCAATATTTACTGAACATCACCTCAGCTGATCTGACTGCACCGCGTTTCATTCAGATTAGAACGACTGGTGCACAAGTCATCAGTGCAGATGCTGGACGCTCGGCGCAACAAGTTCCAATCACCTTAGATACTACAGAATTAAGTTGTACGTTCTAATGTTGAATTGAACAATATGAGCTGTTGATGTTCGATCAGCAGCTCATATTAAATCCTCGATTTAGCTTCCATACCCATCACTTTTTCGATCTGTCTTGTCTCAAGAATAATCATCAAAAGCCGATCTAATCCAAAGACAACGTGCTGATAATTATAGTTTGGTTGAAGTTGCTCAAAATGATCTAACTGTTCGCTTAAAACACTGCCCACTTTGATTCCGTCAATAAAAATATCTACGTTACTGTTTATGGTTATGTCACCATCATACAAAGAATCGCGCCACTGACTAGGTAGATCCGTGAGATATAGCGGAATATCAATCCCTAACGTCGGCTCAATAAAATGAATAAACATCAGTTTCAACCATGCCAGACGATCTTCACCCAGTGCGACATTTAAACCCAAGCGACACGCTTGTTGTTTTAGATCTGCAGCAGAAAGTTCATCAGGATCAAATCCTAAGCGTAGAATGAATACTTGACGGAAACTCCGCCGCTCAGGCTCAAATTCACCTGCAAAAACAGCTTGTAAAAACAAATCTAAATCCAACAATATCTGATTTAAATTTTTATCAGACTGACTCAATTGCAGTACTGTAAACTCATGACGATGTCTACGATCAATAAATTCTTCTCGATATCGTTTACTGATTTGAAAAGCTGCAAAGCGACCTTGTGCAATTAATTGTTGTATCTCAAATATCGGTAAAATCGTCGATTGATGCGCTAATTCATGTGATGACAATAATGCTGTTTTAATTTCAACAATCTTGTGTGAATAAAAAAAATCTCGCACATTTCGATATAACACTTCGCGGGCGCTAGATGCGTTCAAAGTTGTCGAAGTACTCATCCCTGATCTCCATAACTCGACCATTCACGACGAAGAGGATATTCTTTGCGTAACCGATCAAAACTTTCAGCGTCGACAAAAGATTCACCCAAATGCTCATCATCACGTAGACAAGCACGCAAAGCGGCATCGTCTTGTTGAATGGGATAAAGTACAGAAAGTAATGCTGGCAATTGCTCGATTAGATTTTTATGGGGATTAAATAACTGTGGCAGGGTTGGCAGCATATTTTCGAGTGTCCGTGTAGGCGATACAGCTTGCCATTGGCAAAATGCTTGGTAGATCATTTCTGTGCCTTTGGCCTTCCCTTCTAAGCTATAACCCGCAATATGCGGTGTGGCCAGTGCTAAATCATCCAGCAATCGCGCTGATATTTTTGGCTCATGTTCGAACACATCGAGTATGACAGAACGAATCTCTACTCCTTTGGCTCGTGCATGAGCAAAGTCGGCTAATAAAGCAGCTTCTGCTATCACGGCTCCACGCGCGCTATTGATGAGCATTGCATTAGGCTTTAGGAATGCAAAAGTCTCTTCATCCATCAGGTGATACGTTTGATCTTGACCCTTGTTTGTAATCGGAACATGTAAGCTGACGACATCCACTTGCGGTAACATTTCTCTCAGTTGCATTTGCTCGATATCATCGCGGATCACGAACGGATCAACACCCATCACACGCCATCCAAGCCGTTTTGCTAAAACACCCAAACGCTGCCCGACATTGCCCAACCCAACAATACCCACTGTAAAACCTGCTTGTACTGCACCTTCAGGTTGAAGGGTTAAAATCGCCGTCACGACATATTCGGCAACCGCTTGCGCATTACATCCAGGCGCATTTGCAACGGTCACACCACTCGCTTGCAATCCCGCCACATCTAAATGATCTGTGCCAATGGTCGCACTACCGACAAAGCCAATTCGCTTATGGCTTGCACTTAGATCGGTTGCAGCTTGTAGCAGTTGAGGAGTGACTTTCGTGACAGAGCGCACAAGCAACACTTCAGCATCGATTAAATTTTCAACCGTAATCCCTCGCCCTGCATACGTTTTTACCGTCCCAAAAGATGAGAAAAAATATTCAGTTAAACTTAGATTTTCATCAGCAACAAGATACATGAGGTTGAACTCTTAAAGGTTTTTATGGAATTTTTAAATGGGGTTGATTGTGTGAATACGCTCAAGGTGACGATTCCTTGACCATCACTCTTGCTTCAAAATCTCATAGGTCTCTTTCGACCATTTAAGCCCACCTTCCTCATAAACAATACCCGCTCGTAAAATTTGATATTGGATTTTCAGCTCTCTTGTCATGCTATTTTTATGGGCTTTACTCAAGAAATCTCGTTGTTCAATCGCACGATAAAGCGCTAATTTTTGCTCGTGGATTTGAATGCGGTGTCGCATTTCGTCTACCAAACCCAAAGGCCCTAACGCTGCTTCTGCGCGAAGTCGCACAAAAAATTCCTCACGCTGCGTTACAGGCTCTACCGATTCAGAAGCCCATCTTTTCAGCTCAATACGCCCAGCGTCTAATACCTCATATATCCGTTTCTTAGTCTTACTCTCTTCATCCGCTTCAGATTTCACCCAGCCTTTTTCTTCCATTTTGGCAAGTTCACGGTAAATTTGTTGGTGGGATGCCTGCCAGAAAAATCCAATTGACTTCCCAAACCGTTGCGCTAAGTCATAGCCTGAACAGGATTTTTCAATTAATGACACCATCAAAGCATGCGGCAACGACATCAACAACGCTCCATATTCATAAAATACGATTGTAAATAATTATGCAACCTATTGCATATTAACAGTGAAGTGATTATGTTTGTATGCAACTAGTTGCATATATTTGTCGTACATACTTTCACGGAGCTATCATGAACGCTTATCCACACCTCCTCAAGCCTCTCGATCTTGGATTTACTACACTTTCAAATCGTCTACTCATGGGTTCAATGCACTTGGGTTTAGAAGAAGCTGAAAATGGATTTGAACGCATGGCAGCGTTCTACGCAGAGCGTGCACGTGGTGGTGTAGGACTTATCGTGACAGGTGGCATCGCACCGAATGATGCTGGACGTGTGGTACAAGGTGGCGCAAAATTAACAACTCAAGAAGAAGCCGATCATCACAAGGTCGTGACTGCTGCGGTTCATGACGCAGGTGGCAAAATTGCGATGCAAATTCTGCATACAGGTCGTTATTCTTATCAGCCTGATTCTGTCGCACCAAGTCCGATTCGCGCACCGATTAATCCTTTCTCACCCAAAGAATTAAGTGCTGACGATATTGAACAAACCATTCAAGATTTTGTTAATTGTGCGGCATTAGCACAATCGGCAGGTTATGACGGTGTTGAAATCATGGGATCGGAAGGTTATTTGATTAACCAGTTTATCGTGACTCATACCAACCATCGTACGGATGAATGGGGCGGCAGCTACGAAAACCGTATTCGTTTGCCACTCGAAATTGTCCGTCGCACGCGCGAACGTGTCGGCACAAATTTCATTATCATTTATCGCTTATCAATGCTGGATCTGATTGAAAACGGTTCGAATCTTGAAGAAGTCATTCAACTCGCAAAAGCAATCGAATCTGCTGGTGCAACGATTATCAATACAGGCATTGGCTGGCACGAAGCGCGTATTCCAACGATTGCAACCAAAGTACCCCGCGCAGCATTTGCATGGGTGACGCAGAAAGTTAAAAGTCATGTTTCCATTCCACTGGTCACGACCAACCGTTTCAACACCCCAGAAGTTGCAGAACAAGTCTTGGCTGACGGCATGTGTGACATGGTGTCAATGGCGCGTCCACTTCTCGCTGATCCATTTTTCATTCGTAAAGCTGAAGCCAATAAAGC
>JACMMY010000114.1 GCA_014378805.1 Moraxellaceae bacterium | reverse complement strand
TTACTGGTATAGCGAGCCTCGTTGCTGGAGCCATGTCAATGGCTGCGGGTGAATATGTCTCAGTCAGTTCACAAGCCGATACCGAAAACGCAGACTTGACTCGTGAAAAAGCAGAGCTTGCTGGGAATCCCAAACAGGAATACGCAGAACTCAAAGACATCTATGTCAAACGTGGCCTTGATGAGACTTTGGCATCTAGCGTCGCTACCCAATTGATGGCACATGACGCGCTTGGGGCACACGCGCGCGATGAGCTTGGAATCTCGGATACATTAGCTGCCAAACCAGTGCAGGCTGCGATGGCCTCAGCTGCCATGTTTGCCGCTGGCGCGTTTCTCCCCCTGCTGATGGTACTCCTTCTTCCAGCTTATGCGCTGATGTGGGGTCTCGCAGGCAGCTCACTGTTTTTTCTTGCGTTTCTAGGTCTTATTGCCGCACGCGCTGGAGGATCCCCCTTGCTTGTGTCTACCATGCGCGTCACATTTTGGGGAGCCTTAGCAATGGGGCTGACCGCTGGCGTTGGAGCCCTCTTTGGAGTGGCTGCCTAAATATACTTTCATCGCACTCGACACTTAACGTTTCAATAGAGGAGTAAGTCCAAGGGCTGTGATATTGGATTCTCAATACATTTCAAACCCTAGGCCTCAGGACCAATCTATGAAGGCTCTTATGTTTCTTGGATCGCGCAGAGCGTCATCACCACCCCAACCATCGAGACTGGGCGAGCGGATCTGTACCTTTCTATCAATCCATGTTGGCGAACGATTCGAGATTCAAATTATTGATCCCTTGGATTATCAGCCGACAAATATATTTAAGCCCACATTTGCGTACAACCAGACGTCAAAGCCTCACCAGCTTGGTCACTTGGAGCATCTCATCAATGAGGCCGACGCCTACGTCATGGTCAGCCCAGAATACAACCATTCCATGAGTCCAGCACTCGCAGATTTACTCAACCAGTTTCCTAGCTCAGCGTTCTCGTTCAAACCAAGCCTCATTGCGACCTACTCGAGCGGGCAATGGGGTGGTACTTGCGCTGCAGTGGGCATGCGAACATTTCTATCGGAACTAGGCTGCTTACCAGTCTCAGCAATGCTTCACTTTCCAAGCGCCGATCACGTATTTGCCCCAGACGGGAAGCTCACTCAACATCAGGATCCCGAACAGTGGGAACATTACGCACGTCGAGGTGTAGATCAGCTCTACTGGTGGGCGACTGCGGCTGCACTCCAGCGTCAGGCGGACGATCCTTTTCAGTTGTCCCCAGCTTTCACACGAACTCCAGCAGCACGAAATGCGCCTGAGGCCTAACAATTCGTTAAAGCTTGATCACTTCGCAGGCCTCAACGTAATCATCAACACCCCAACAATATTCAGCGCACAACCAATCCATTGCACCCAAGATAGCGACTCACCTAAAAATAGCACCGCAAGTACAACCGTGATGATCGGGCCACCAGCGCTCAGCATCGCGGCTTGCGCAGCACCAACGCGTGCAATCCCTTGCATGAGAAAAGTCGCAGGCAATACCGTTGAAAAAAAACCTAAAGCAACACCAAAACCAATAATACTAGGCGCAAGATGGGACAAATGCGCTATTGGCATAGGTTGTACAATCACGTAATGAACAAGCGATGCTATACACGCAACACTCATTGCGAGACCCGTAAAACGCCAACTTCCAAATCGACGAATCAGCGTAGGCGTCATAACTAAATACAGCGCATAAGCAAAAGCACTCGCAAATACAAATAAACTGCCAATCCACACACCCTTTGGATTGCTTTGCACACCTTCACCTAACATCACTGTCAGTGTGCCGCCGTAACTCAGGATAATCGCCATGATGACGCGCATATGAATCGGGCGTTTATACAAAATCGCCATCATGATCACGGTTAATGTCGGGTACAAAAACAAAATAATCCGTTCAAGCGACGCCGTAATAAACGTCAGTCCAATAAAATCCAAAATACTCGCCAAGTAATAGCCAACCAAGCCCGCAATGAGCAATATTCCCCAATCTTTAGCACTCGGTTTATCTGTTGTTTTGGGTGCGAGATAGGCAATGAGCAAAAAAAAGGGCAGTGCACTGACCATACGCAGCGCAAGTAGAGTTGGTGCGCTCAGAGATGGATCTAAACCATAGGCTTTTTTGATCAGAATCGCTTTGATTGCAAACAAGAAAGCGGACAAAAGTACGCATATTGAGCCGAATAAAACTTGAGCGCGCTGTTGCGCGATGACAGGAGAAGACATGAACGGTATGAAACCATGATTCAACAAGAGACCGAAGTTTGAGCCATTTATTGATGAAGCACAATGTCACTTTTCTTATAGTTCATACAACTAATATTTATAGGATAGAACGATTTAATATCGTACATCATGGTTGTCATGTTTAGTAAACACTCAATTACTGCTCAAAAATGACGGAAGATGCTATTCAAAACTGTGCAACAAGCGGGTAGTCAGCGTATAATCGCAGTTCGCTGCCGCCATATGTTTTCTTGCCTATGTTATATGCGTTGACTCGCCCCGCACTTTTTGCGCTTGATCCAGAAAGCGCTCACCATGTGACGTTAAGTTCAATCGGGTGTGCTGCACGCCTCGGTGTACTGCCACTTTTATTTCCTAAGATTTCGCAACCTGTGCAATGCTTGGGACTGACGTTTGACAATCCAGTGGGCCTTGCCGCAGGATTAGATAAAAACGGCGAATATATCGATGCACTCGCTGCACTGGGTTTTGGTTCAATCGAAATTGGAACCATAACTCCGCGCGCGCAAGCAGGAAATCCGAAACCTCGTTTGTTCCGATTGCCACAAGCAAATGCGATCATTAACCGCATGGGTTTTAATAACCACGGCGTTGATGCATTGGTTGAAAATGTCAAAAAATCAAAATTTAAAGGCATTTTAGGCATCAACATTGGCAAAAACTTTGATACGCCTGTCGAACAGGCAGCCGACGATTATTTGAAATGTTTAGATAAAGTCTACGCACACGCTTCTTATATTACAGTCAATATTTCATCCCCAAATACGCAAGGCTTACGCTCACTGCAAAGTGGTGATGCCCTTAGCGCACTGTTAGAAACGCTTAAAAATCGTCAATCACAATTGCATACCCAACATAACCGCTATGTGCCTTTGGTATTGAAGGTTGCACCAGATTTGGAATCAAGTGACGTTGAGTTCATTAGCAAGCAGTTACTCAATTTTGGTATTGATGGCTTGATCACCACCAATACGACTTTGGCGCGTGTTGGCGTTGAATCGTTACCCTTTGGTGCGGAAGCGGGTGGCTTATCAGGTCAACCTGTATTTGAACGTAGCACCACGATTTTGAAACAATTTGCAGAACAACTCGATGGCAAAATTCCGCTGATTGGTGTCGGTGGTATCTGCAGCGGAAGTGATGCAAAAGCGAAAATTGACGCTGGTGCAAGCTTGGTACAGATTTACAGTGGATTGATTTATCGTGGGCCTGACCTCATTAATGAGAGTGTGCGAGCTATTGCATGAATGAATTCTCTGGCTTAGATATCGTCATTGCAGTTATTGTCCTGTTTAGCTTGTATCGTGGCTTTAAATTAGGACTCGTGAGATCGTTAGTCGGTCTCGCTGGCTGGTTTGCGACGCTCTATGTCGGCACGCATTATGCGCGTGAGATGGGGTATTTATTTTCAGGTATAGTGAAAGATCCTGTTTTGCAAACTGCATTAGCATTTCTAGTCATTGTATTGCTGATGCTGACGATCGTTTGGGGTGCAAGTTTAATTGTAAAGTCAATGATTGACGCATTGGCATTGACACCTATTGAGAAATTGGCTGGCGGTATTTTTGGTTCAATACGTGGTGTTGTGATTGTTTTAGTGGTCATGAGTTTTATCGGCTCATGGGCAAGCAAGACTGAATCGTGGCAACATTCGATTTTGGCTAAAGCACTGTCACCCTATGCACCATTGACCATGGTTGTCGGTCGTGATTTAGCTTCGACTGCTTGGGATGAATTAAATCCTAACCAGCTTGTAAGAAAACATCCGAAAACTAATGAACCAGCAACAGATACTGAAAAAGATGTCGCAGTTAAAGATCCTGCTTTTAAAGATTAGTGGTTTTTTAGATTTATTGTGGGTTCCGATTCGTTCATATGTTCTATGGCGTACGTAACTCACCGCATAGATTGAAAGTTTTTTATTTTTATAGTCTTAAGTCATCCGCGAGGTTGTTATGTGTGGAATCGTAGGCATTGCCGCTCAAACGCCAGTTAATCAGATGTTATACGATGCTTTAACGATGCTTCAGCATCGTGGGCAAGATGCAGCTGGTATGGTCACATTTCAGGATGGACGTTTATTTTTACGTAAAGAAAACGGCATGGTTCGTGACGTATTTCATACACGCCACATGCGTCGTTTAGTCGGTAATTTCGGCATGGGACACGTGCGTTATCCGACTGCAGGTTCTTCTAGCGCAGCGGAAGCACAGCCGTTTTATGTCAATTCCCCATACGGCATTACCTTGGCGCATAACGGTAATTTGACCAATGCTGACAAAATTTCAGCGACGTTATTCCGCTCAGATTTACGCCATATCAACACAGATTCAGACTCAGAAGTGCTGTTGAACGTTTTTGCTCATGAACTGCAAGCACTTGGACGTGAAAATCCAAACGAAAATGACATTTTTGATGCATTGACCAAAGTATATAGCCGCTGTGAAGGTGGTTATGCCGCTATCGCAATGGTGACAGGCTATGGCTTATTAGGCTTCCGCGACCCGCATGGCATTCGTCCATTGATCTACGGCGAACGCGAAGCAGAAAATGGCAAAATGGAATACATCCTTGCGTCAGAATCAGTTGCCATTACTGCACTAGGTTTCCGTGTTGTGCGTGACATTGAGCCGGGCGAAGCGATATTCATTAATGCAAATAGTGAAATCTTCACCAAAGTTTGTGCAAAAAATCCTGTCTACAATCCATGTATTTTTGAATACGTGTATTTCGCGCGTCCTGATTCGACGATTGATGGTATCTCTGTTTATAAATCACGTATGCGTATGGGCGAAAAACTTGCTTATAAAATCCAACGTGAGTGGGGCATGGACCATCAGATTGACGTGGTGATTCCAATCCCAGAAACCAGTCGTACAGCAGCACTCGAACTCGCATCAATCTTGGGTGTGAAGTATCGCGAAGGCTTTATGAAAAACCGTTATATCGGTCGTACGTTCATCATGCCAGGTCAAAGTCAGCGTAAGAAATCAGTACGTCAAAAGCTGAATCCTGTTGAGCTGGAATTCAAAGGCAAAAATGTGTTGCTGGTTGATGACTCCATCGTACGTGGTACAACTTGTCATGAAATTATTCAAATGGCACGTGAAGCGGGTGCACTCCAAGTGTTCTTCGCATCAGCCGCGCCACCTGTAAAATTTCCGAACGTTTATGGCATCGACATGCCAGCGAAAAGTGACCTGATCGCATCGGGTCATAGCGT